>CAYYOY010000178.1:0-4464 GCA_964473265.1 uncultured Oscillospiraceae bacterium | reverse complement strand
AGGGTTTGGTATGCAATACTATGCTCGAAGCCAAAACCAAGAAGGCGAAATGGAGCTGGTTTCGCACCACTTGCAGCGGGTAGCTTGCCTGGCCCAGCAGTTTGCCCATGCTTTTGGATACGGCTCCTACGGTTTGTGGCTGGGCCTTCTCCATGATTATGGAAAATACTCCCAATTTTTTCAAGAGGTACTACAGGGCAAGCGCCACCACGTAGACCACTCTTCGCCCGGCGCGGCACTTGCCGAAATGCGCTTTGAAAACCCCGAAGTACATGCACATTTTGTGTCTGTCATTATGGCGCACCACGATAGTCTAAGGGTCTATGCACATCAAGAAAAAATAAAGACGCAATTATCCCGCCATGCGTCCATACACGAAAAAACCCCTTCGCTGCAGGGCCAGCAAGCGCTCACCCAAAGCTTTCAAGTGTTTCGGGCCGAAAACCCGCTGCCCCAAGAAAAATGCCTGCCGCCGTCTTTTTCAGGGCTGGACGACCAGGCAATAGCCTATATGCTGTTTGATAGAATGTTGCTTTCCGCCCTGGTAGATGCCGATTACAGCGCCTCTGCCGAGCATTTTCAAAAAGACTATCTTCAAAGCGCAACAGGCCCGCAGCTAAACGCAACTGAAGCCTATGAAACCCTTCTTGCCCTTCGGCAAAGCATTGCCGCCAAATCTACTTCCGCCCCCGCGCTAAACGCAATACGCAACCAGTTGTTTGAAGATTGTGTAAGCGCGGCACAGGCACCCCCGGGGCTATTCACCCTTACAGCCCCAACCGGCACCGGCAAAACCATTTCGCTTATGGCGTTTGCCCTAAAGCATGCGGTAAAACATAATAAACGTCGTATCTTTGTTGTACTGCCCTATTTAAGCATTTTACAACAAAATGTAACAATTTATAAACACATTGTACCGGAGCTTTTAGAGAACCACAGCCAGCTTGTGCTGGACGAGCATTCACGGCTTTTAGCCGAACGTTGGAGTGCGCCTGTGGTAATCGGAACTTCGGTACATTTTTTTGAGAGTTTATTTGCAAGCCGTGCGCCCGATTGCCGTCGCCTGCATTCGGTTGCAAACAGCATTATTCTATTTGACGAGGCACAAAGCCTACCGCCAAAGCTCACCAAGGCAACGCTCGAGGCCATGAAAGTGCTGTGTGCGCAATATGGTTGCACGGTTGTTTTTTCCACCGCGACACAGCCCGCCTTCGATTACCGCAGCGATATTTGCTGGCAGCCCCTAGAAATCAACTCCAATGCCCAAAAAATGTTTGACGATACCCGCAGAGTGCACATTCATTGGCGCATTAGCCAAGCCGCCGGCTTTAATGAAATAGCCGAGGAACTTGCCGCTTTTCCCCAAGCCCTGGCCATAGTAAACACCCGAGGGCATGCAAAAGAGCTATATGAGCACCTTTCGCAGCTTTGCCCGGAGGAAGAGCTGTTTTTTATAACATCCGATATGTGCACCCTGCACCGCAAGCATGTGTTGGAAGATGTGCAAAAACGCTTGGACGAAAACCGGCCCTGCCGTCTGGTGGCAACCCAGTGTATAGAGGCGGGGGTCGACCTCGATTTCCCCGTGCTCTACCGCAGCCTTGCCCCCCTGGAAGCAATTATTCAAGCGGCAGGGCGCTGCAACCGCAACGGCATAGATGCCTCAGGCAGCGTTACCGTGTTTTTGCCCGAAAACGAGCACTACCCCGATGTGCACTACAAGCTTGCCGCGGCAAAAGTAAAGGTGCTTTTATCGCGCCACGAAATCGACATCAACAACCTAGACCACATTCGGGAATATTACGAGCTGCTGTATGCGGAATCTCCCGCCGATAGCAAAGAGCTTTTGCGTGCCGTTGAAGCGCTCGATTTTGAAGAGGTGGACAAGCACTATAAGCTCATTGATAAAAAAGGCTACGAGGTAATTGTTCCGTACGACCGTGCGTTGTACGAAGAAATTAAAGCCACCGCCCTTCGCGAAGGCCTTACGCGTGGGCTCATGGCGCAGGCGCGCGGCATTACGGTTTCGAGCTTGCATCGAGAGGGGGTTAAAAACACCTGCGAGCCGCTTTATTTCCATTCCCGCGAAGACAACGCAAAAGGCGAAACCAATTGGTATCTCCTAAGTTTCAGCCAAGCATATTCCCACAAAACAGGCCTAAGTTTTGAGGATGCACCCGGCGTTCTTCTAACATAATTAAGGAAGGTGATGCTATTGAAAAGAGAAGTTGTTCTTGAAGTGTGGGGAGATTTCGCCTGCTTTTCCCGGCCCGAAAGCAAGGTGGAACGCCTGAGCTACCCATTGCCCACCCCTTCGGCAGCCAGGGGAATTTTCAGCGCCATCTATTCCAAGCCGCTCGAGTTTTACTGGCAAATTAACCGCATTGAAATTTTGAAAGAGCTGCAGTACATCAGCTTTAAGCGCAACGAGGTTAAGGCAACGCTGGGCAAAACCCCGGTGATTATTGAAGACGAACGCACCCAGCGCCAAACCGTAGCCCTCAAGGACGTTCGCTACCGCATTGCCGCCTCCATTGAAAAAAGGCCGGAATTCAAAGGCTCTGAAGAAAGCCTCTACGAGCAGGCGTTGCGGCGTATCCGGGGTGGCAAGTGCTACTACCAGCCCTCCCTGGGGCTGCGCGAATTCGTTTGCTATTTTGAAGAAAGCGACGCAACCCATGCCCCTATTCCGCTCAATTTAGACCTGGGCTATATCGTCTACGATGTGTTTGACCTGCACCAATACAAGGTAACGGCAAAACCCGAGCCCTATATATCGCTGTTTCATGCACAAATAGAAAACGGCATTTTGCAGGTGCCGCCCTACGATAGCCAGCTTGTATTAAAGCCGGGGGGTGTAAAAGATGCTGGGTGAGCTTTACCGCTACGCACTAACGCACAACCTTGTTGTTCGCCCCGGCTTTAAGGAAAAAACCGTAAAGGGGTACATATCGCTCTCTGCAAGTGGCAGCTTTCTGGGAATAGACCCGCAGGCTACCTCCTATTGCCCCGATATAGGAGCTGCTGCACTTGGAAACACCGCTTGCAATGTACTTGTGGAAAAGGCGGGTATTATACTGGGCCTGGACGATAAAAAGCCCAACGGCAAGCCGGTGTTTGCCCCCGCCAAACATGCCTTTTTCAAAAGCGCCCTGCAAGAGGCAAGCGAATTTTCCCCTGAGTTCGCAGTTTGCCTGCACGCCTTGGAAGACCAGGTTACCCGCGAAGCCATACACGCCGAGCTGCTCAACAACAAACTAAAGGCAGCAGATATTATTGGCTTTAAGGTGGATGGCGCGGCAATTGAAAAAAACACACAATACCTTGCATGGTGGGAAAACTTCCGCAAAAAGCACACAGGCTCAGACGCACAGGCCTCCGGCCAAAGCCGCTGCCTCATTACCGGCGAGCTCACAGCCCCCCAACGCACCGTGGCAAAACTTGACGGGCTGCTGCCGGTAGGGGGCAACAAATTTGGCGGCGATGCCGTCGTCTGTTTTAACGAACCCGCTTTTCGATCCTACGGGCTGGATCAATCGGCAAATGCGGCTGTTTCCGAAGAGGCAATTACGGCTGTAAATGCCGCCCTCAAGCAGCTATTATCCAAAGCACCGGTGCTCGCGGGGGCCAAGTGGGTGCACTGGTACGACCAAGAAATTCCCCGCGAAGCCGACACCCTCAACCTATTTAACGATTTCAGCGAGCAAGAAGCCGCCGAACTTCCGGAAGAACCTGCGCAAGCCCCCCCGCAGGAAGAACTGTCGGTTCTCGAACGCTCAAAAGAAGAACGCTACCTAAAGGCCGCTAACGAGCTCATCCAAAGTGCAAAGCTAGGCAAAAACCCAGAAATTTTGCAGGCCCGCTATTATATCCTCTGTCTTTCGGGTGCGGGTGGGCGCATTATGCTGCGTTCCTACACACAGGGCAGCTATGCACAGCTCACCCAAAATATGACAGACTGGTTTCAAGATTTACGCATTATTTCACCCGGCGGAAAAAGCACCACCCTGCCGCCCAAGCTTTTTGCACTCAATGTCCGGTTGCTGGGCGGGGGCAAATCGAAAGAGATCCGCAACCTGCGCGAGCGCATTGACAAAGAGCTTTCGGCCTTAGAGGTGCAGGTTATTACGGCTGTTTTGCAGGGCACAGCCTTGCCCGACACAGTGGCAGCCCGTGCGCTGCAATATATCCACAGCGATATGCAGGCTTCGGCCAAGGATGATGACACGCGAAAAAGCTCTGAAACAGTGGCCTATCAACTGCTAAAAGCTTGGCTTATCCGCAAACAAAAGCAAAAAGGAGGCAGCATTTTTATGTCAGAGGCCGTAAACCCCGCAAACCCCAGCGCAGCCTATCAAGCCGGGCGCATGATGGCGGTGTTTTCTAAAATTCAAGAGGCCGCCCTGGGCGATATTGGGGCAGGGGTTGTTCAGCGCTATTACACCTCGGCTAGCACCAGCCCTG
>CAYYOY010000177.1:0-4466 GCA_964473265.1 uncultured Oscillospiraceae bacterium | reverse complement strand
GAAGTTTCGGGGCCTATTTCGTTAAAAGTAATTATTTCCAAGGCGCTTTCCATGGGCGACGAAATGCACCAGCGCAATGTGGCGGCCTCGCTGCTTTTTGTGCGCACCATTATGCCCCACCTGGTACAGGTGGTGGAAGATGCCGCTACCCTTGCTGAAATTACCCGCTTTCTTACAGGCAACGAGCAGCTTTTCCTCAACCTGGCTATGGCTGCCGGCAAAAGCATTATGGACCCTGCCAAAAACATCCCCCATTGCTCGGTGGTCACCGCCATGAGCCGCAATGGTACAAATTTTGGCATCAAGATAAGCGCATTGGGCGATACATGGTTTGAAGCGCCTGTTCTCATGCCCAAGGGGCTATACTTCCCCGGCTATTCCGAGCAAGATGCCAACCCCGACATTGGCGACAGCGCCATTTGCGAAAGCTTTGGCATTGGCGGCATTGCCATGGGCGCCTCGCCCGCCGTGGTGCGCTTTGTGGGCGCGGCCTCGGTGCAAGAGGCCATCAACTACTCCACCGAAATGGGCGAAATTACTATAGGCCAAAGCCCCCATTACCTTATTCCTAACCTGGAATTTCAAGGTACCCCCACTGGTATAGACCTTCGCAAGGTGGTAGAAACCGGCAGCACCCCCGTTATCAACACAGGCATGGCCCACAAGCAGGCGGGCATTGGGCAAATTGGCGCAGGCATTGTGCGCGCGCCGCTCGATTGCTTTATAAAGGCGCTGGAAGCCTTTGCCGGGCAGGAGCAGCTGCCGTAATGCCGTATATCTGCCGGGAGGGGTACCCATGAATATTCCTGTAAATAGTTTTACCTGGCTTGTGTCGCTGCTGCCTATCCTGGTGTTGCTGGTGCTCATGCTAAAATGCCGCTTTAGCGCTGCAGAGGCCGCCCCCGCCGGGCTGCTTACCGCCATTGTATCGGCGCTGCTGGTTTTTCGGGCCGACTTGCCTCTTATAGCAATGGATTGCGCCAAGGGCCTGTGGAGCACGCTGGCAATCTTTATTGTTATCTGGCCGGCCATATTAATTTACGAGGTTTCCAACCAATCGGGCTCCACAGGGGTGTTTCTGGCTAAAATACGCAGTGTAAGCCCCAACGAGCTGTTGCAGATTTTGGTGGTTGGCGCGGTGTTCCCCAGCTTTTTACAGGGCATTACCGGTTTTGGTGTGCCGGTGGCAGTGGGGGCCTCGCTGCTGCTTGCTATGGGCATACGCCCGGTAGAGGCTGTTATCATTCCGCTGCTGGGGCAGGCATGGGGCGGCACCTTTGGCACCCTTGCCGTAGCCTGGGACGCCCTGGCCACACAGGCACAGCTTGCGCAAAACCCTGCGCTGCTTCTGCGCACTGCCTTGTATTCGGGTGTGTTCATCTGGCTGTGGAATTTGCTTTCGCTGCTGCTTATCTGCTGGGTGTATGGCCGGGCCGAGGGCCTTAAAAAAGGCTTGCCCGCCGTGCTGGTACTCTCGCTGCTGCAAGGCGGGGGAGAGCTCGTCACCGCCCAGTTCAACCAAACCCTGGCAGCCTTTTTGCCCTGTTGCCTGGCGCTTTTGGCAGTGTTTTTGCTGGGCAAAACCCGCTGGTATTGCCAGCCCTGGCAGTGCCGGAGCAACGCCGCCATTCGGCAAAATTCTCAGGTACAAGCTCCACAGGCGGCTGCACCGGCAAACCTAAGCATCCACCAGGCATTTTTGCCTTACTATATTCTCACCGGGCTTACCCTTACGGTGCTTCTGGTGCAGCCGGTATACAATCTGCTAAGCAGCTGGAAAATTGGCTTTGCCTTTCCCACCATGCAAACAAGCTATGGCTTTATAAGCCCGGCAGCCAGCCCGTACGCCCCCATTGCCCCCCTTACCCATGCTGGGCTGTTCTTGTTTATTTCGGCACTGGCCGGGTATGCCTATTTTCGGGCCAAGGGCAGGCTTACCAAGGCCGACGGGCGAGAAATTTTCCTTCGGTCGCTGGGGAAATCTATTCCCTCGGGCATTGCGGTGGCAGGCTTTATTATGATGTCGCGTGTTATGAGCGGCTCGGGCCAGACCATGGTGCTGGCCTATGGCATCTCAGAGGCACTGGGCAGCCTGTATGCTCTGTTTACCCCCTTTGTGGGCATGCTGGGTTCCTTTATTACCAGCAGCACCATGGCCTCTAATATCTTGTTTGGCGAGTTTCAGTCCCTTACAGCCGGCCTGCTGCAAATGGATCCCGCACCTATTCTGGCAGCCCAAACCGCAGGCGCTTCTATAGGCAACGCCATTGCGCCCGGCAGCATTATTCTGGGGGCCACCACGGCGGGCATACTGGGCAGCGAGGGCAAGGTGCTCACCCGCATGATTCCCTTTGCTTTGACAGGCACTGTCCTCATCGGGTTAATTCTTTGGGCAATGACGGCCCTGGGAGGATAATGTATGAGCAAACAAACTCTTTTTTGCGCCTTTGGAGTGGTGCTGTCCTTTCCCTTGCTCTATGCCGGGGTTACAGTACCCTCTATGGTGGCTGCAAGCTACGTTGGTATGGCCGTGTTGGCCGCCGGAATGGGGTTGCCCCTCTTTCTGCGGTTAAAAGGGCTATTCAAAAATACTCAAACTAAAAAGGAGCAAACAAAATGAAAAAGCTGTTGTGCATGTTACTTTGTTTAGCCATGTGCGCTGCGCTGCTGGCTGGCTGCGCTACTCCCGGCAATTCTGAAAGCGAAGGCGAAGGCGAAAGCGGTTCGCAGCCTGTTGAAAAGCCCTTCCGCGCCGTTGTGGTAATGAATAACAACCTGGGCGACAAAACTATCTCCGACCTTGCATGGGCAGGCGCACAGAAGGCTTCGGCCGAGCTGGGCATTGAAATTAAGGTTGTAGAGCTTCTGGGCGATGCAACCAAGCAGGTTCCCACCCTTACCGAGCTTGCCGAAAGCGGCGAATGGGATGTTATTGTAGCAGGCCTCTTTAACCTGCGCGAGGCTGTTGAAGCAGTAGCCGCAGAATACCCCGAGCAGAAGTTTATCTCCTACGATACCCAGCTTACCTTTGATAAAGGTGGCCTGGAAAACTGCTACTCGGTAATGGCCCGCCAGAACGAGGCAGCCTTCCTGGGTGGCGCAGTTGCAGCTAAGTTTACCCAGAGCGGCTATGATAAGACCAACGACAAGAAGATTATCGGCTTTGTGGGCGGCGGCGAAAATGCAGCTGTAAACGATTTCCTTCTTGGCTACATCCAAGGTGCCACCTATGCCGACCCCGACACCAAAGTGCTGGTTTCCTATGTAGGTAACTTTACCGATTCTGCAAAGGCCAAAGAGCTGGCACTGGCACAGTACCAGCAGGGTGCCGACGTTGTTTTCTCGGTAGCTTCGGGCGCCGGCATGGGCGTACTGGACGCTGCTAAAGAGAGCGGCTACTATGCCATTGGCGTAGACCAGGACCAGGGAACCCTGCGCATGGAAAGTGGCGATACCGCTACTGCCAACCAGATTGTTACATCTGTAGTTAAGAACATGGACGTTATTGTTTTCGATGCTCTCAAAGCCGCCAAGGAAGGCACCCTTGCCTGGGGCACCCACCAGTATGTAGGCCTGGCCGATAACGCTATGGGCCTTGCTGAAAACGATATTTACAAAGCAGCCGTATCTGAAGAAGTTCGCAACTATGCCAATGAACTGCGCAGCAAAATTATTTCGGGCGAAATTACCCTTAAAACCGCCATTGGCATGAGCACCGACGAAGTAAAATCTATTCGCGATAGCGTTAAGCCCTAACTTTTAGGAGCTTAGTCCTGCATTTTAGTATCTAACGGGCCGGGCTGCGGGCACCAAGTGTGTCCGCAGCCGTCGGCCACCAACAGGCTCATTCTGAAAGGAAAACGGGTGATTCATTATGGCTGCCAACCTTAACCCCCAAGGCGAATATATCCTCAGCATGGAACATATAACAAAAATTTACCCAAACGGATTTGTGGCGAACGAAGACGTAAGCTTTTCGGTGAAAAAGGGCGAAATTCATGCGCTGCTGGGCGAAAACGGTGCGGGAAAAAGCACACTAATGAAGGTGCTTTTCGGGCACGAACGCCCCGAAAAGGGCCGTATTCTGCTTGGCGGAGAGCCTATCACCATAGAATCTCCGCAGGTGGCTATACAGTATGGCATTGGCATGGTGCACCAGCACTTTATGCTGGTACCTTCGCTTACGGTGGCAGAAAACCTCACCCTGGGCATTGAGCCTAAAAAAGGCGGTTTGTTTGATATGGAAACCGCCATTCGAATTACCGAAGAAATTTCGCGCAAATATAACCTCAACGTAGACGCCCGCGCCAAGGTTGAAGATCTTCCCGTAGGCACCAAGCAAAAGGTAGAAATATTAAAGGTGCTGTTGCGGGGCGCAAAAATTATTATTTTGGACGAGCCCACAGCCGTGCTTACCCCCCAAGAAACAAAAGAACTGTTTGAAGAATTGATTGCACTGAAAAATG
>CAYYOY010000176.1:0-4474 GCA_964473265.1 uncultured Oscillospiraceae bacterium | reverse complement strand
GAAGCACCCGTGTATGTCACTCATCGCATAAATATATGGCATTTTGTATCACCGGCACTTTCATTTTTTGATGATTTGCGCTTTGCCATATCAATCGACATATAACTTCCAGTCTTTGTTTAAGCTCTGTGCAATATACCCTATTGTCACAGGTCTCGCGCGCGTACAGCCTTGTATATACGCTTGGAGCGTTTTCTCTTTCAGCATACCATCGCAAATAAGTTGTTGCTCATTGTCCTTTAGTAGTTGAATAAAACGATTGTACTTCAATCATTCTGCACCCTTTCTATTGTCCAATTCGTTTTCTTGCTGTTGCTTTCCATGCTCACGAATTAACTGGTTTATTAGTGCACTGGGTGTTGTACGCATTGTCTTGCAATATGCTTTGAATGCCTGATATTCATCTGCCCACACGTTTACAGAAATCAACTGCTTCTTCCTAACCTCTTTTTCTATTTCCATTCTATTCACAGCCACCCTTCATATATATTAAATATATATACAATATATATTATGCCGCTCTTTTTGTCAACCTCATTTTATATTTAGTTGAGTGGCCATGCCATGCCCGCCTACCGTATCGGCAAAACAAAAACGCCCATGCCAAAACCTTTGCGTTGCAAAGGTTTTGGCATGGGCGCAGAGCCTGCCGGCTGCTATTTCAGCAGGGCAACACTGACGTAAACGCCAACGGTAAGCAAAAAGAAAGCAATGGCGCAATATTTGGTGTAACGTGCAAGCATGGCATCCGCCGTGCGGCCACTGTTACGATCAAAGTAGGAGGAAGTGTCGCCCCCCGTAAGCCCGCCGAGGCCGTTGCCCTTGGGGTCCTGCAGCAATACCATGCCAATGATAAGAATGCAGGTTATAATCAGGCAGACAGCGCCGATAATTTCCAGAATACCCATTCTTGTTCCTCCTGTTGGTTTTGTGTAGTACGTTCCATAATGACAATGGCATTATTCTAGCACATTGCCGGGGGAAATGCAAGTTTCTGCCGGTGTTTTATGCGAGTTTACCGCATATCTTTGAAAAGGTGTGTGTTGCGCAGCAGATACTGCAACCCGGAATACACCGTAAGCCCCACAACGGCCAGCATGAGCACCCACGAACCCATAAGCAGCACCCGCACCAGCTCAGCGGGAAGGTTGTAAAAGCTGGGCAGAGCCAGCAGCACCAAAACGTAGCTGATCCATATCATTTGCACCATGGTTTTGGTTTTACCCCAGATAGAAACCTCTATTGCCTGCCCGGTTTCCACTGCCATTGTGCGCAACGAGGTAACCAAAAATTCCCGCGTTAAAATAAGCACGGCTACCCACACCGGCACAAAGCCCAGCTGCACCAGGCCCAGCAGCGCACAGGTTACCAGCAACTTGTCGGCAATAGGGTCCATAAGCTTGCCAAAGTTGGTTATAAGCTTATATTTACGGGCTATGTTGCCGTCGAAAAAATCTGTAATAGCGGCGGCGGCAAACACAACCAGCGCAATTAGGCTGTTGTAGGGAATTTGCGGCGCAAGCAAAAAGTAGAGAAACACCGGCGCAAGCACCATGCGCAGCATGGTTAATTTATTTGGTAAATTCAAGGCTATCTCCTTTCGCTTACCCGGCCAACCAGGTCGTACCCTTCGGCCGTTTGAATGTCAACCTCTACAAAGCTGCCCACCGGCAGTTTTTGCGGCATGTATACACGAGTGTCAATGTCGGGGGCATCCATAGTGCTGCGGCCATAGGACATATGCCGTTCGGCATCGTAGCCTTCCACCACAACCTCCAGCCGGAGGCCCACGCAACCCTGGGCAACGGCAAAGGCAATGTCCATTTGCTGCTGCATAAGAATATCGGCCCGGCGCTGCTTTTCTTCCTGTTCCAGCTGGCCGGGCAGGGTGGCGGCGGGGGTATCTTCCTCGGCGCAGTAGGCAAAGCAGCCCAAGCGCTCGAAGCGGGCTTGCTGCACAAAGCCGCAAAGTTCTTCAAATTCCTCCTGCGTTTCGCCGGGGAAGCCGGTAATTAGCGTGGTGCGCAGTGTAACGCCGGGCAGTGCGGTGCGTATTTTCTGCAGCAGGTCGAGTTGCTGCTGGCGGCTGCCCTTGCGGTTCATGGCTTTTAATATTCTGGCATTGCAGTGCTGGAAGGGGATGTCTAAATATCGTACCACCTTGGGCTGGGCGGCCATGGTGGCCAGCAGCTCGTCGGTAATGCGTTCAGGATAGCAATAGAGAATGCGCAACCAGCGCAGCTCTTCTATTTGGCAAAGCTGCTCTATGAGGGCGGGCAGCATAAGCTTGTCGTAAATATCTTCCCCATAGCGGGTGGTATCTTGCGCCACCAAGTTAAATTCCCGCACGCCGGCTTTGGCTAGTGCACGGCATTCTTCCACAATGTTTTCCATGGGGCGGCTGCGAAAGCCCCCGCGAATAAGCGGTATAGCGCAATAGCTGCAGCGGTTGTCGCAGCCTTCGGCCACCTTAATATAGGCATAGTGGGGCTGGTTGGCCAGAATGCGGCGGCCTTCGAGCGAAAGCGCGGTTTTCTCTCCGGCCTGCACCACGCGCTTGCCCTCCAGCGCCTGGCGGATAGCATCTGCCAGGCTGGCGTTTTTGCCTATGCCAAGAATAACATCTAATTCAGGAATTTCTTTGGCCATTTCGTCCTTGTAGCGTTCGGCCAGGCAACCGGTTGCCACCACTGCCTTTACCCTGCCACCGGCCTTATAGCCGCAGCATTCCAGAATACTATCAATAGATTCTTGCTTGGCAGCCTCGATAAAGCCACAGGTGTTTACTATAATTACATCTGCCTGGGCAAGATTAGAAACCAGCCGGAAGCCCTCGGCCTCGAGCTGTGCAAGCATGTGTTCGGCGTCCACCTGATTTTTGGAACAACCCAAGGACACCAGACCAACTGAAATGGGCAATACGATACCGTCCTTTGCTTGTGGCAACCTGCCGAGCATGCCACATTATTATTTGTTGCAATACACTATAATACCATTGCAAATAAGCAGCCGGCCACCCAGCAGGAAAAGCCGTTTCAAACAAGGTGTAGCGTTTGCCGCCATGGCATACATACCGCCCGGCACCCCACCCCAAATAGTAAAACCGCTATAAACCATAGCTATGGCTTCACTTGCGGGGCCGTTAGGGATTGTACATGTATTCCAATGCCCTTTGGTTTCAAGTGCGTTGTTTTGTGTTATTCTTCTTCGGCAAGGGCACGCAGTGCCCGGCGAATATCGCCATAGGCGTAGCCCAGCCGCTGCAGCGCCTGAATTGCCTTGTGCAGGCTTTTTTCATCCTGCAGCGCCTTGGCATACTTGCCGGTTAGCAGCCGCAACAGCTGCTCCTGGGAATCGTAATTTTCCAGGATTTCTATACATTCTGTAATAACTTCTCGGTCTATTCCCCGCTGGGTCAGCTCTTGCGCCACCCGCCGCAGCGACCAGCCACGCAGCTCAATAAGGTCGTGCGCGCAGCGGCGGGCATAGTCGGCGTCGTTCACCAGGCCAAGCTCTTCCATGCGCTGCACAGCCTGCTCGCAGGCTTGCTCGCTAAAGTGCCTGCCAAGCTTTTGCAGCAACTGGTAGCGGGTGTTGGGGGCATGGCCCAATATGGCCAACGCCTTTTGCTTGGCAGAAAACACCTCGTCCTCGCAGCGCAGCTCTTCCAGCCGCTGGGGGGTTACCCGGCAGCCGACGCAAAGCTCGCAGCGGGCAAAGCTTTCGGGGTGCAGGCTAAAAAGGAACATCTCGCCAGAAAAGAGCGCCATGCGACCCCGTTTGGTTTTTTCAATGCGGGTAATCTCCACGGCGGGGTTATTCCTCTTCGTCTGTGGTTACGGCCAGGCTTACATTGGCGGTACCCAGCTTTTTGGGCAAACGGGAAGAAGCCTTGCTGAGCTTATCGGCATTGGCGCGCACCAGCTCTTCAATTTCATTGCAGAGCTCGGGGTTGGCCTTCAGGTACTCCTTGGCGTTGTCGCGGCCTTGGCCCAGCCGGGTTTCTTTGTAGGCAAACCACGAACCGCTTTTGTTTACGATATCCAGCTTCACGGCTAGATCTAACACTTCGCCGGTGTGGGAAATGCCCTCGCCGTACATAATATCAAATTCCGCCTCGCGGAAGGGGGGCGCAACCTTGTTTTTTACCACCTTTACACGGGTACGGTTGCCTATGTTTTCGGTGCCGGCACGCAACTGCTCTATTTTGCGAACGTCCAGCCGCACCGAGGAATAAAACTTTAGGGCACGGCCGCCGGGGGTGGTTTCGGGGTTACCGTAGCTCACACCAATTTTTTCTCGCAGCTGGTTAATGAAGATAGCCACCGCGTTGGATTTCGAGATAGCCCCAGTGAGCTTACGCAGTGCTTGCGACATCAGCCTAGCTTGCAGGCCCACATGGGTATCGCCCATGTCGCGCTCAATTACCGCCTTGGTAACCATGGCGGCCACCGAGTCGATTACCAAAACGTCA
>CAYYOY010000175.1:0-4496 GCA_964473265.1 uncultured Oscillospiraceae bacterium | reverse complement strand
TGTAATGTTTGAACTTGGCGGCGTTTCAGAAGAGCTGGCTCGCTAGGCTTTGCTTCTGGCCATGCACAAGCTGCCCGTGAAGTGCAAGTTCATCAAGAAGTCTGAGCAAAAGGGGAGTGGAGAATAATGAAAGCGCAAGAGCTCCGCGAACTTTCCGAGCTGGAGCTTAACGAAAAGCTTACAGCCCTCAAGAGCGAACTCTTTAATCTTCGCTTCCAGCATGCCATAAACCAGCTGGAAAACCCGCTGCGGCTGCGGGCCGTGAAGAAAGACATTGCCCGGGTGCTCACCATCCTAGGGCAAAAAAAGCCGGTAGCCAAGTAGAAGGGAGGATAGGCTGTGAGCGAAAGAAACCTTAGAAAAACCCGGGTGGGCATGGTTGTTTCCGATAAAATGGATAAAACCGTTGTGGTTGCCATTCAGGATAGTGTCCGCCACCCCCTTTACAAAAAGATCATCAAGCAGACGGTGCGCTTTAAGGCCCACGATGAACAAAACGCCTGCTCGGTGGGAGATAAAGTAGCCATTATGGAAACTCGCCCGCTTTCCCGCGATAAGCGCTGGCGTGTAACCGAAATTCTTGAAAAGGCCAAATAGCTAACTTTACTGGAAGGAGGAAGGCTCTGTGATTCAAATGCAGACCTATCTCAAGGTGGCCGACAACACCGGCGCCAAGGAGCTTATGTGCATCCGGGTGCTGGGCGGTTCCCGCAGGAGATACGCCAATATAGGCGACGTTGTGGTAGCCTCTGTTAAAAAGGCTGCGCCCGGCGGCGTTGTAAAAAAAGGTGACGTGGTCAAGGCGGTTATCGTGCGTTCTGCCAAGGGGCTTCGGCGAGAGGACGGCACCTATATCCGCTTCGACGAGAACGCAGCGGTAATCATAAAGGAAGATAAGAACCCCAGAGGTACCCGTATCTTTGGGCCGGTTGCTAGAGAGCTTCGTGAAAAGGATTATTTAAAGATCCTCTCTCTTGCACCCGAGGTTCTTTAATGGAGGGCCGCGAACAATGAAACTTCATGTGAAAAAGGGCGACACTGTCGTCATACTTTCCGGCAAGGATAAGGGCAAGCAAGGTAAGCTGCTCGAGGTTAGCCCCAAAGAGGGCAAGGTTATTGTGGAAGGCTCTAACATGGTTTCTAAGCATGTTAAGCCCCGCAAGCAAGGCCAGCCGGGTGGCATTATCAAGGCCGAAGGTGCACTGTATGCCTGCAAGGTAATGCTGGTGTGCCCCAAGTGCGGCAAGCCCACCCGTGTGGGCCACAAGCTGCAGCCCGACGGCAAAAAGCTGCGCCAGTGCAAGCATGCCAGCTGCGGCGCAACATTCTAGAGCAGGGAGGGTGAAAACATGGCAAGACTAAAGAACTACTATACCGAAACCGTTGCCCCTGCGCTGATGAAGAAGTTTGCCTACAAAAGCGTTATGCAAATTCCCAAGCTTGAGAAGGTTGTCATCAATGTAGGCTGCGGCGATATACGCGATAATTCCAAAATTTTGGACGCGATCGTTGGCGACCTGGGCAAGATTACCGGCCAGAAAGCGGTTCCCACCAAGGCAAAGAAATCGGTGGCGAACTTTAAGCTTCGCGAGGGCATGACCATTGGTGCCAAGGTTACGCTGCGTGGCGCCAACATGTACGAATTCGTGGACAGGCTTTTTAATGTGGCTCTGCCCCGCGTGCGTGACTTCCGCGGCATTAACCCCAACGGCTTTGACGGCCGCGGCAACTACAACATGGGTCTGCGCGAGCAGCTTATCTTCCCCGAAATTGAATACGACAAGGTAGACAAAGTGCGGGGTATGGATGTAACCTTTGTTACTACCGCAGCCACCGACGAAGAAAGCCGGGAGCTGCTTACACTCATGGGCGCTCCGTTCGCCAAGCAGGGAGGGGTGTAAACCATGGCCAAAAAGGCAATGATTCTCAAACAGCAGAGAACACCTAAGTTTTCCACCAGAGCCTACACCAGGTGCAAAATCTGCGGTCGCCCCCATGCGTATCTGCGCAAGTATGGCGTGTGCCGTATTTGCTTCAGAGAACTGGCTTATAAGGGGCAGATTCCCGGCGTGCGCAAGGCAAGCTGGTAACACCTAGCAAAGGAGGTTGACCTTATGCAAATCACCGATACAATTGCTGATCTGCTTACCCGTATACGGAATGCAAGCTCAGCCAAGCACGACAGCGTAGATATTCCGGCTTCCAAAATGAAGCGTGCCATTGCACAAATTTTGGTGGACGAAGGCTATGTTAAAAGCTTTTCAGTTATAGAGGACGGCAAGCAGGGTATAATTCGCATTCAGCTCAAGTATGGCCCGGGCAAAAGCCAGGTTATCACCGGGCTGCGCCGGGTTTCCAAGCCGGGGCTGCGCATTTACACTTCCTGTGAGGAAATGCCCAAGGTGATGAAGGGGCTGGGTATAGCCGTTCTTTCCACCTCGAAGGGCATTCTTACCGACAAGCAGGCCCGCAAAGAAAAAGTGGGCGGCGAAGTGCTTGCCTTTATCTGGTAGTTAAGGAGGGACGAAAATGAGTCGTATAGGCAGAAAACCCATTGCAGTTCCCTCCGGTGTAGAGGTTACCATTGCTGGTAGCACGGTAACCGCTAAGGGCCCCAAGGGAACGCTAAGCTACACCTTCCACCCCGAAATGCAAATTGCCAAAGAAGGCGACGAGCTTACGGTGGGGCGCCCCAGCGAGCAAAAGGAGCATAAAAGCCTGCACGGGCTTACCCGCACGCTGGTAAGCAATATGGTAGAGGGTGTTTCAAAGGGCTTTACCAAGGAGCTGGAAATTAACGGCGTGGGCTACCGTGCCGCTAAGCAGGGCAAAAACTTGGTGCTCACCCTGGGCTATTCGCACCAGGTAATTATGCCCGACACCGACGACGTAACCACCGAGGTTCCCGCCCCCAACAAAATTGTGGTTTTGGGCGCCGATAAACAAAAGGTGGGCCAGTTCGCCGCCGAAGTGCGCGAAAAACGTCCGCCGGAGCCTTACAAGGGTAAGGGCATCCGTTATGCCGGCGAAGTGATCATCCGCAAGGAAGGCAAGGCCGGTAAGGCGAAGAAGTAATTTAACCCGATACAATTTGGTTTAAGGGAGTGAAAAAATGGTTACAAAGCCCAGCAGCAACAAAGCAAGAACCAAACGGCATTTGCGTGTACGGGCCAAGGTAAGCGGCACTGCTGCTTGTCCCCGGCTGGGGGTGTTCCGTTCCTCCAAGCATATCTATGCCCAAATTATAGACGACGTGGCTGGTGTAACACTGGCGGCGGCTTCCACGCTGGATAAAGAATTTAGCGGTTACGGCGGCAACAAAGAGGCAGCCAAGCAGATTGGCCTGGCCATTGCCAAGGCTGCCAAGGCCAAGGGCATTGAAAATGTGGTGTTCGACCGCAGCGGTTATATTTACCACGGCCGCGTAAAAGATCTGGCAGAAGGTGCCAGAGAGGGCGGACTTAAGTTCTAAAGGAGGGATAGCTTTGGCTCGCATAGACGCATCTACACTCAATTTAAGCGAAAGAGTTGTGTCCATTAACCGTGTTTCTAAAACGGTTAAGGGCGGACGTATCTTTAAGTTCGCAGCCTTGGTGGTTGTCGGCGACGGCAACGGCATCGTAGGCTTCGGGCTTGGCAAGGCTTCCGAAGTGCCCGACGCAATCCGTAAAGGCATTGAGGACGCCAAGAAAAACCTAATTCGTGTATCCCTCAAGGGAACCACCATCCCCCATGAGGTTATCGGCAAGTTTGGCGCGGGCGAAGTGCTCATGCGTCCGGCTCCGCAGGGTACCGGTGTTATTGCCGGCGGCCCGGTGCGTGCCGTGCTCGACGTTGCAGGCATTCGCGATATCCGTACCAAATCGCTGCGTTCCAACAACCCCTGCAACGTGGTAACGGCCACCATTAACGGCCTGGCCTCGCTGCGCGACGTAAACCAGGTGGCCGCCATTCGTGGCAAGACCGCCAAGGAAATTATAGGCTAAAGGAGGGCTGAAAGATGGCAAAAGCCAAGGCCGCAGGGCAGAAAATGCTCAAGATTAAGCTGCTGAAAAGCCTGGTGGGCCGCAAGGATAGCCACATTGCAACGGCAAAATCCCTTGGGCTCAAAAAGATAGGCCAGGTTACGCTTCAGCCCGAAAACCCCGCAACCCTGGGTAAAATTAACGCCATTTCTTATCTCGTAGAGGTAAGCGAGGCATAAGCAAGGAGGTGCAAGTACCATGAAATTGCATGAGCTTTCTCCCGCTCCCGGTTCGGCCAAAAAGGCCTACCGCAAGGGCAGAGGCGCCGGCTCGGGCAACGGCAAAACCGCCGGTAAAGGCCACAAGGGCCAAAATGCCCGTTCGGGCGGCGGTGTGCGTCCCGGTTTTGAAGGCGGCCAAATGCCTTTGCAGCGGCGTGTTCCTAAGCGCGGCTTCAATAATATTTTTGCTATCCGCTACGCCTATGTAAATGTTTCGCAGTTGGATGTTTTTGCCGAGGGTGCGGTGGTT
>CAYYOY010000174.1:0-4539 GCA_964473265.1 uncultured Oscillospiraceae bacterium | reverse complement strand
TTTTTACGAGAAGTTTAATGTTAAGCGCGGGCTGCGCAACGCCGACGGCACGGGCGTTTTGGCGGGTGTAACCCAAATTTGTAACGTTCACGGCTATATTGTGGATGAGGGCGAGAAAAAGCCCATGGATGGCGAGCTTGTATACCGTGGTATTAATATAAAAGAGCTGGTGGCAGGCTGCGAAAGAGAAAACCGCTTTGGTTTTGAAGAGGCTGTATGGCTGTTGCTCTTCGGGCATTTGCCAACCTCCAGTGAGCTGGAACTGCTTAACCGCGTGCTGGGCGGCTACCGCGAACTGCCCAACAACTTTACCGATGATATTATTATAAAAGCCCCCTCGCCCGACATTATGAACAAGCTGGCCCGTTCGGTGCTGGCCTTGTATTCCTACGATACCGAGCCCGACAACACCTCGCTGGAAAAGGTAATGCGGCAGTGTATTTTCCTCATTGCCTGCAGCCCTGTTATGATGTGCAACGCCTATCAGGTGAAGCAGCGCGCCTACAACAAGCAGAGCATGTTCTTCCACCAGCCCGAAGCCAGCCTTTCCACCGCCGAAAACATTTTGCGCCTGCTGCGGGCCGATACCACGTTTACCGATGAAGAAGCCAAGCTGCTCGACCTTTGCCTGCTGCTGCACGCCGAGCATGGCGGCGGCAACAATTCCACCTTTGCGGTGCGTGTGCTCACCTCTTCGGGAACCGATACCTATTCCGCCATGGCGGGGGGCATCGGTTCGCTGAAAGGCCCCAAGCACGGCGGCGCCAACCTAAAGGTAATGGAAATGCTGGGGCATATTAAAGAAAACGTAAAGAATTGGGAAGACGACGCCGAAATTCGCGATTACCTGGCAAAGCTGCTGGATAAAAAAGCCGGTGACGGCTCGGGCCTTATTTACGGCATGGGCCACGCTGTTTACACCAAGAGCGACCCACGGGCGGGCATTTTGCGCGACCGCGCCATGCGCATGGCTAAGGGCACCCACTACGAGGCCGAGTTCCGCCTGCTGCAGGCAGTGGAACGCCTTACCCCCGAGGTGTTTGCCGCCAAACGTGGTGAATATCGCGATATTTGCGCAAATGTGGACCTTTACTCTGGCCTTGTGTATTCCATGCTGGGCATCCCGCAAGATCTTTTCACGCCGCTGTTTGCCATTAGCCGCATGGCGGGCTGGAGCGAACACCGCATTGAAGAGCTTTGCACCTGCAACAAAATTATTCGTCCCGGCTACAAGGCCGTGGCCGCGCCGGTGGAATATGTCGCCCTTATGGAAAGAAAATAGCATTTTATCTACTACATACGCCCGGCAGTGCTTTTTGGCCTGCCGGGTTTTCTATATGAGCTTCCCTGCGGTTGACAAGTTTCGCCACAGGGTGTATACTGGCAAAAAATGAATATGTACGGTTATTGGTGCACAGAAATGTGGTAAAAGGGAATTGGGTGTAAACCCCAAACAGTCCTGCTGCCGTAATAGCCTTAGCCGCCCTTGTGCTTTGCACAACCACTGGGAATTCCCGGGAAGGTAAGGGTCTGGCGTGTGGTTCCGGTTTGTGCCGGGAATACAGGGGCTTTAGTCGGAAAACCTGCCGGTAATAGTACCATTGCGCTTCACAGGATATGAAGACTATGGTTAAGTACGGAATGGGTTGGTGCGCGCGTGAACCCGGGCCGTAGAATACATAAGCCTTAGCTTTCATTTAGCTAAGGCTTTTTTGCATGGAGGATTATATGACACACCCAATTGATTTAGCGCAGGTGTTGGAAAGCATTCAGCCCACCGACCAAACTGTATACCACCAGGCCCAGGCACGGCTGGATAGCCTGGCCAAGCCGCCCGGTAGCCTGGGCAAGCTGGAAGAAATGTCCGCCCGGCTGGCAGGCATTACCGGCCGGCTGCAAAACCGCCTGGAAAAGCGCTGTGTGGTGGTTATGGCGGCAGATAACGGCGTAGTAGCCGAAGGGGTTTCTTCCGCCCCACAGGAAATAACCGCCCTGCAAACCTGCAGCATTTTGCAAGGGGTTACCGGTGTTGGGGTGCTGGCACGGCAGTTTAATACCGATATATTGGTGGTGGATGTAGGCATTGCAAGCCAAGTAAGCCACCCTAAGCTGCTGCAGCGTAAAATTGCCCCCGGCACCGGCAACATTGCACGGCAGCCGGCCATGACACACGAGCAAGCACTGCAGGCCATAGCCGTGGGGGTTGAAATGGCCGATTACACCCGCGAACAAGGCTACCAGCTGCTGGGTGCCGGCGAAATGGGCATTGGCAACACCACCACCAGCAGCGCACTGCTGTGTGCCCTGCTGGGCCTTTCGGGCCAGGCGGCGGCGCAGGCTGTGGGGCATGGGGCGGGGCTTTCCTCCGCCGGGTATGCTAAAAAACTAGAAGTAATGCAAACCACGCTGGCCCTGCACACCCCCCACTGCCACAACCCGCTGGACATGCTGGCCCGCCTGGGCGGCTACGACCTTGCGGCCATGGCCGGGTTTTACTTGGGCTGTGCCCGCAATCGCCTGCCGGTGGTAGTCGACGGCTTTATTTCGGCAGTAGCGGCACTGTGGGCGGTAACCTGCAAGCCCGAGGTAAAACAGTATCTCTTTGCTTCGCACGCCTCGGCAGAGCCGGGCTACGCCCTTGCCATGCAGGCCTTGGGGCTTCAGCCCTGCCTGCAGCTGGATATGCGCCTGGGTGAAGGCAGCGGTTGCCCCCTGCTGTTTGCTTTGCTGGACGGTGCCTGTAGTATTATGAACGATATGATTACCCTGCAAGAGGCCAGCATTAGCAGCGAATATTTGCAGGCCATTCCCCAAATGGAGGCCTTTTAGGAGAAAGCTATGCGTGTATATATTTCGGGCGGCTGCAAGAACGGCAAAACCACCTTCGCGCAGGATATTGCCGTGGCCATGGCGGCCGGACGGCTACCCCTTTACTACATTGCCACCATGCAGCCCTGCGACGATGAAGACCGCAGCCGCATTGCCGCCCACCGCGCAGGGCGTGCAGGGCTGGGCTTTACCACTCTGGAACTGCCGGATGGCCTGGGCGGCTTTGCCAAAACTGCCAACCCCAACGCCTGCTACCTGCTGGATAGCACCACGGCGCTGCTGGCCAACGCAATGTTCCCGCCCGGTGGCGGCATGGCAGCGCAGGCCCACGAACAGCTGGCGCGGGAACTCACCCTCCTGCTGCAACGGCTGCCGCATGTAGTGGCGGTGTCCGATTATATTTTTGCCGATGCCCACCGCTACGACCCAGCCACCGAGCACTACCGCAAAGGCTTGGCGTATCTCGATAAACAAGCCGCCGCCCTGTGCGATGTGGTGCTGGAAGCCTGCTACGGCTGCCTGATTGCCCACAAAGGCGGCGCTCTACTGGGGGAAGTGTATGAAGCGCCTATGTAAAGCCTGCCTCATGTCGCTGCGCATGTTCACCACCCTTCCCTTGCCCGGCGGCGAATGGGACGAAAGCTGTGCCGGCCTTATGCCTGCCGCCCTGCCGCTGGTGGGGGGGGTAATTGGCGGGCTGTGGTACGGGCTGTGGCGGCTGCTACAGCTTACCACACTGCCGCCGCTGCTGCAGGCGGCGGCGCTTACTACCGCCCCGGTGCTGCTATATGGCGGCATTCATTTGGATGGTCTTATGGACTGCTGCGATGCCATTTTCTCGCGTGCCGAGCCCCAGCGGCGCAGGCAAATCTTAAAAGACCCACATGCCGGCAGCTTTGCCGTGCTGGGGGCGCTGGTGTGGCTTTTGTGGATGTTTTGCTGCATTGCCAGCCTGCTGCAGGCGGGAGCCGCCCCGCTGCCGCTGGTATTGCTGCCCCTGCTTTCCCGCAGCCTTTGCGGCCTGGCGCTGTTGCGGCTGCCTCCCCTTGCGGGCACCGGCTATGCCGCGCTGCTGCGCCAGGGCGCGGGGGGCTGGCAGAGCCTATGGCTGCTGGCCACTGCCCTTTTGTGCCTGGCGGCAGGCTGGCTGCTGGGCGGGGTGGTACTGTTGGGCATTTTACTTGGGGCGGCACTTGCGGCAGTGCTTGCCGCCTGGTGGGTGGTGCGGCAATTGGGTGGCATTTCGGGCGATGGCTGCGGCCTGCTCATTTGCCTTTGCGAGCTGGCCGGTTGTATTCTGTGGGCAACGTTATAGTTACCAACTTAAATATCATTCACCTACCCGGGAAGGAGATTTTATGAAGCTGATACTTGGCGGCGCTTACCAGGGTAAGCTCGATTACGCCCTTGTCCACTACGGCAAAAGCCCACAAGAAGTGCACCACTGCATCGAAAGCGAAACCACCCTGCCCTTTGGGCAGCCGGTGATCAACCGGCTGGAGCTTTTCATTTATGCCCAACTGCAGGCCGGGCTTTCGCCGCTGGAATATCTGCGGCAAAATGCCCACAGGCTGGCGGGCAGCATACTGATCTGCCGCGATATTTCCTGCGGTGTGGTGCCCACAGAACCCCTGCTGCGCCAGTGGCGGGATAGCGTGGGCCACTGCCTGGCCTTTCTTGCCGGGCAGTGCGACGAGGTTGTAGGCGGCG
>CAYYOY010000173.1:0-4548 GCA_964473265.1 uncultured Oscillospiraceae bacterium | reverse complement strand
GCTGCTGCGCAACCCGGTAGATATGGCCAATGTCCTGCGTCCGCTTTATGGCAGCAGCAATGCCAATACCTTTCAAAGGTTGCTCACCGAGCACCTTACTACAGCGGCAGACCTTGTAAATGCCGCCAAAAGCGGCAACAATGCACGGGTTACCGAGCTGCAAGCACAGTGGTATGCAAACGCAGATGAGATAGCGGCCTTTTTGGCCTGCATAAACCCATATTGGAGCGAAAAGGAATGGAAGGCATTTTTATATGACCACTTAAAAATGACAGAAAGTGAAGCAATATTTAGGCTAAATAAAGACTACGCCAGCGATATTAAGATATACGACAGAATTGAAGACGAAGCCCTGGAAATGGCCGATTATATGGCTACCGGTATTTGCCGGCAGTTTGGTTTATAGCACGGTAGGCTTTGCCTGCAGTTTAGCCCGAAAGCCCGGCTGCAAATGCAGTAGCCGGGCTTTCGGGCTATGGTGTGCTGGCAATTTTCATGTACGCCGTGCTTTTTTATCTTTTACACAAAACAATAGGGTGGGTATTAAAGCGGCAAGAATGAGAATATGCAGTACAATGTGAAACAGGTCGGGAATGAGGATGGTGTCGGAAGGGGGAATGATGCGATAGGTACTCCCAAACAACTCGTTATAATCTGCAATTTTTTCTTGGGTGGCTCCAAAAATGGTATAATACCAATGGCTGAAAAACTCGATTACCAGCCATATGGAAAGAAAGGCGGCAAGCGGATATTTGCCATAGCGTGCCTGCAGTAGAAACAAGGCAAAGAGAACAAGATAAATTAAATACCAAATGCCGTCAATATCCTTCCAGGCACTTTCCACCAAGAGGATATCTCCAATTTGCAAGCCGTACATATCAAAGAAAAACCAAAATGCAAGCAGCGCATTTGTAATGATACTGGCGATTTTATAATTTCTGGCCATATTGTTTTCTTCCAAAGTATTAATATTCGACATAAACCAAGCGAAGTAGCAATTACAATTATTATAACCGTAAGGGCTCTTAATATATATAGCATAAGCAGCTGCTCTTGTTAATGCATGGAATACGCTTAGGTTTTGCATACATAGGCTTTAAAGTTTGAATAAATGTAACGAAAAATTCATTGCTTTAACATGACAATTACGGTATAATTTAACATATAGGTTGTTCCGGAAGAATTGTTTTCTGTAGGTAAATACATAACAGAAAATACTATGCAAAGGAGGACAAGCATGGAGAAGATTTCGAGCGCTACCGACCGTGTTGCAAGGCTTGCACAGCTATGCTCTGAAAATGGCCTCATTGCCCCCGAATTGTTTACGAAGTTTGATGTTAAGAGAGGACTACGCGACCTAAACGGGAAGGGCGTACTTACCGGGCTTACAAACATAAGCGCCATTAAATCGTTCGAGCTTGTGGACGGTACCGAAATGCCCTGCAATGGTGAATTGCGGTATCGTGGAATCGATATTAAAGAGCTTGTAGACGGCTTTATGAGCGATAACCGTTTCGGCTTTGAGGAAATCGTCTATCTTCTGCTTTTCGGCAGGCAGCCCACCTGGGCGCAGCTGGATGAATTTACCACGCTGCTTAGCGAATATCGCGAGCTGCCAAACGGCTTTGTGCGAGATATTATTATGAAAGCCCCCAGTACCGATATGATGAATACCCTTTCCAGAAGCGTGCTTACGCTTTATGCCTACGATAACAAAGCCGACGATACTTCCATTGAAAATGTGCTCAGCCAGCTTTTGCGGCTTATTGCGCAATTTCCGCTGCTTTCGGTTTATGGGTACAATGCCTATCTGCATTACCACAATAGCAATAGCTTGCACATACACCATGCGCAGCCGGGGCTTTCTACGGCAGAAAACATTCTGCACTTGCTGCGGCCCGATTCCAAATACACCGAATTTGAAGCCAAAATTCTAGACCTTGCCCTTATTTTACACGCAGAGCATGGGGGTGGCAACAACTCTACCTTTACCACACGGGTAATTACCTCCTCGGGCACCGACACCTACAGCGCCATTGCCGGGGCATTGGGTTCGCTGAAGGGGCCGCGCCATGGCGGCGCAAATATTAAGGTTGTGGAAATGGTCGAGCAAATGAAAAAAGACATTTCCGATTGGACCGACGACGAAGCAATTCGCGACTACTTATTCCGTATGCTGAATAAAGATGCCTTCGATAAATCGGGCTTGATTTACGGCATGGGCCACGCAGTATATTCTTTATCGGACCCTCGTGCTGAAATATTTAAGCAGTTTGTAAAGCAGCTTAGCGAAGAAAAGGGCCGACGTGAAGAGTTTGAATTCTATTCTAAAATTGAAACAATTGCCCCGCAAGTAATAGCTGAAAAGCGGAAGATTTATAAAGGGGTAAGTGCAAATGTAGATTTTTACAGCGGGTTTGTATACAACATGCTGGATCTACCTACGAAATTGTTCACCCCCATTTTCGCCATAGCCCGTATTACCGGCTGGGCGGCACACCGCTTAGAAGAGATTGTCTGCAACAGTAAAATTATTCGTCCTTCATATAAAAATGTTCTTCCGTTCCAGCCCTATGTGCATATAGACGACAGAGCTTAAACTAGGCACAATGCGGTTTAGCGGTAATGTTTGCTAGAAAAAGCGACTGAAAAGTCCACCCTTGAATGTGCTGCACCCCATTTGTTAGACAGTATATCATACTGTCTAACAAATGGGGTGCAGTTCACTATGCCGGGGGATATTGATTCAGTTGCCAAATGTAGCATAAAGCAAATACCTACATTTGGGTGTGGTTGCGTCAGCAATTAAGGTTTGCACTTGTATACAGCTTTCAGGTTGGCTTTTTCTAAAATGTGTCCTCGCATGGCATGGTATAGCTCATTGAGGTAAAACCCCTTGGATAGCTCGAGCATACCATCCAACGCATAAGCGTCAAAGTCATATTCATGGTCAAAATCTGGCGGGCCCATGCCAAAGTAGTGGGCACATTGTACAGGGCTTTGTGCCGGCACTATGTGGCCGCTGCACCAGCTTGTGGCTCCTTCCACAAAATCGCCACCTTTGCGGCTGGCATCCTCAAGCAACTCGCCGCCTGTAATATTGCACACCACCCAATGAATCCAGGAAAAGCCCGAGCAAGGAATCGCGTCATAATCCTGCACTACCAGTGCCAGGCTCTTTGTACCCGGGGGAAGCTCATCAAAGGCCAAGGGAATAGACAACAGGCATGTTCCGTTGGCATCCAGGCAATTAGAATGCATACCGTATCGCGGGTGGATGATACCTTGCTCAATACCTGTACTGCTAATACGCATAGGTAAACAATCCTTTCAGCAGAGTTTCTTAGGAAATTACATGCACTTTTTCAGAATATTTACAACATCCTCGTGGGTAGCCTTGTGTGCATCGTTGGCGACCGAACCTGCTGTTACAGTTAACGTATTGTGGGCAATTTCGTCAAGCTTATCTTCCGTCACTCCTACGGAGGCCAAACCGAAGGTGATGCCAATATCCTGCCGCAGTTTGAGCAGCTCACTTTGAGTTAACTCTAAATCCTCCTGCAGACTGCTGTTGGCGGGAAGTTCCTGGTTGCGTAAGTAATAGCCTACCTTGCGGAATTTTTCGGGCAGGTGTTGAATGCTGAAATCGGTAGTTGCCGAGGCCATAATACCTAATACTTCGCCATGGTGCGCATTGCAAACCCCGCCAACAGCGTGGGCCATTGCGTGGCACAGGGTTACTTCTGCCATAGAGAGCGCCACGCCGGCGTAGGTATCGGCCAGTGCCATGCCGCTTCTGGCCTGCGTATCGCTGCCATCTCGCACAGCCCGCACCAAATATTGGCCTACTAGCCTTATGGCTTCTATGGCGTAAAGGTCGGTAGCGGGGGTGGCCAAAGAAGAGGTATAGGCCTCATAGGCGTGGGCGAATACGTCAAAGCCGGTGGCCGCAGTAAGGCGCTTGGGCAGCGATATCATAAGCTCCGGGTCTACTATAGCTATCTTTGCAAAGTTAAAATCGCCCCCCATGCCAGGCTTTTCCCCTGTTTCAGGGTTGGTAAAAACCGCCCAGGGCGTAACATGGCTGCCGGTACCGGAAGTAGTTGTAATGCACAAAATAGGCAAAACCTTTTGTATATCTACGGGGTTGCTGTTGCCCTGCCCAACGCCGCAATATTTCCACAAGCCGCCCTCATGCGTGGCCGAAATAGCAACACCTTTGGCGGCATCCATGGCGGAACCACCGCCAACACCAATAACAAAATCGCAGCCTTCCTGCCGGGCAAGTGCGGCGGCCTTATCAATTTCGGTTGTAAGTGGGTTGGGGCTAATGCCGCTATAGCAAAGGCTTTCCACGCCATTTTGTGCAAGCAGCTCTTGAATTTTGGCAATAAGCCCGTTTTCAATAAAATACGAGCCGGTAATGGTAATAAAAGCCCTGCGGCCCAATTGGCTGGCCCATTGGCCGGTTTGGCTTAGCGTTCCGTTTCCAAAAATAATGCGCACGGGGTTGTAATACTTAAAATTCATAAAATATCAACCTCTCTC
>CAYYOY010000172.1:0-4596 GCA_964473265.1 uncultured Oscillospiraceae bacterium | reverse complement strand
ACCGTAAAGATACCATGCTGCAAAAATCTATGCACATTCACGACGCCATTACCCAGTGCATTCTAAACGGTGGCGACGTGCAGCGCATTGCCCAAAAGGTTTGCGAACTGGTAGATAACCCTTTGCTAATTGTAGACAGCAATTGGAGCCTAATAGCCTATGCCGAGCATACTAAAAATAAGATGCCCCTGGCCAAGCATGTCAACCTTAAGTTTAAGGAAATTCCCTTCCGGCGTGAGTTTATCCGTGAAATTCCCCCGTATATCGATGAATTTTCTAAAACAATTAAACGCAATTACGATTGCGGCGAACAAACCGTTGCATGCCGCATTCTGCCTGTTACGGCCGATAAAACCATCTACGGCTATATCATAGTGTGGGAAACGGTTTCCCCCATTACCAGCATCGATTTTGTAGCCATGCAATCGGCAGCAACAGCCGTGGCGCTGGAACGCATAAAGGCCCGCCAAATTGAAGAATCGCGCTATCTTATGAAGCAAGACTTTTTCGACGACCTGCTGCAGGGTAAAATTTATTCTGTAAACGCTGCTCTGCATTTGGCCGAGCTCTACGGCATTAACCCGCGCAAATCGTATGTTTGTATGCTTATAAAGCTGCACTACCCGCAGCCCGATTATGACGAAAATTACCTACAGCACCAGCAGGAATTTACCCGCGATAAAAACCATATGGCAGAAATTGTTAGCCGGGTGCTGGCAGACTATAAGCGTTCGCCCATTGTCATTCACCGCTACAACCTAGTCATTTCCTTTATAGCTCTGGAGCCCGACGAGTTATCCTCCAAGATGGTGCAAATTTTGCGAGAAGCGGTGCAAGACGTTTACAAGGCCCTTTCTGCCGAATTTGCTGCCTACAGCCCACTTATCGGCGTGGGCAAGCCCTGCAAGCGTTTTTTAGAAATTAAACAAACCTATTTTGAAGCGCAAGAGGCTATCCGCATTTCCCAAAGCATTTCGGGCAATATTCACAGCAGCTTCTACGACGATTACTCGGTGTACCATCTGCTTTCCAGCGCTGTGCGCGAGGATGTGCTGGAAGATTTCTGTGCCGACACCCTGGGCGACCTTATAAAAAGCGACCGCGAAAACGATTCGCAGCTTATTAAAACACTGGAAGAATACTTTCGCTGCAACGGCAATGCCAGCATAGCCGCCCGCAATCTTTTTATTCACCGCAACACCTTTATTTACCGCATTGAAAAGATTAAATCTATTTTAGGTAGCGAGCTAGATAACGCTGAAGAGTTTCTAAAGCTGCAGCTTGCGCTGCACATTATGCGCACAACCAATAAACTTTAAACCAATATTTGCATGCAGGCCGGGCAGGCTAGTCTGCCCGGTTTTTGTTGTGCAGCAAGCCGGGTTTGTTTGTAGGAACAGTACGAGTTTTCTGCACCGTTGGCGCGATATTTGTTGAACTATGCAATTTGCCCAATGGCAGGCCGTTTTTTCGGAAGCGCTTACAATGACTATTGAGCGTGCACATGAGATAATTGCACAAACAGTTCTGCGGGGTGAGTGTAACGTACAGTGTCAAAGGGCTTGCCACCGGTGCTGCACAAGCCCTACATGCCGGCCAAGCAGGTGTCGTGCATTCTGCCTATACAGGGGCGGTGAACATCCGCTTGGGCAAAGAACTATTCACCCTGCAGGATGTTCGCAAACCCCTTACCCCTCTAAGCATAGCCATGCAAGAGGGGGCTATGGGGCAGCTGCAGGCAGCGGCAGGGCAGCCGGTGCGGGTAGAACAGCACACCTTATACATAGGCAGCCTTTGCGCTTCTTTTAAAGATGCAACCCTTTGGAACCCCCAACTACTACCCGCCCCACAGTCTGCCTGCCTTTTGCCCGCACTGTGGCAGGTGCTTTCACAGGGGGCAGCCCAATGGGGTGGTTTAGCCGCTGTTGTACTGCGGCAGCCGGCGCAAAAGCAGTGGCTAGATGTCGCCCGGCTGGCGGACGAATACCTACAGGGCATCGGCCAAGCCTTCTGCCAAGACGACGAGTTGCAGGCAGCGGTGGCCGCCGCCCAGCTCATTGGCCTGGGGCAGGGGCTTACCCCCTCGGGTGACGATTTTCTCGTTGGCATGCTGGCACTGCTCACGCTACGGCAAAACGAGCCCCGGCCGGCCGCGCTGCGGCAGGCCATGGTGGCGCAGATTTTACCGGGCATTGCCCGCACCAACGATATTAGCGCCGCGTTTCTGCAACACGCCTGCGCAGGCAATTTTGCCAGCGGTATACACCGGCTGTTTGCTGCCACCACACCACGGCAGGCGCAACAGGCCGCCCAAAGCCTTGCGGCATTGGGGCACACCTCGGGGTTAGACCTACTCAGCGGCATTTATTATGCGAACAACCTGCTTTCAACGCTGCCAACAAAGGAGTGCTTTTCCCATGATATCTCACTACGAAATTAAAAAAAGCTGCTATTTTGATTCCGTCACCCTTATGCTGTTTTCCAGCCGTTTGCTGGCGGTGCAGGGTGTGCAGCAGGCAGCTGTTATGATGGCTACCGACCACAACAAGGCGCTTATGCTGCGCGCCGGCGTGCTGGATGAACAATATGCCGCCCAAGCCGCCCCTAACGATTTACTCATCGGCATTTTGGCCGAGGAAGAAGTAGCTGTGCGGCAGGCTTTGCAGGTTTTAGAAGAGCAGTTTGCCAGCAAAAACACCCCCAAGGCCAGCGAGGTACGCGCCAAAACCCTAGAAGGCGCTGTGAAAAAGCTGCCCAAGGCCAATTTGGCAATAATATCGCTGCCCGGGGCTTATGCCAAGTACGAAGCCATGAAATGCCTGCAAAAGGGGCTGCATGTGCTGCTGTTTAGCGATAATATCTCGGTGGAAGACGAGCTGGAGCTCAAAACATATGCCCAGCAGCAGGGGCTGCTAATGATGGGGCCCGATTGCGGTACGGCTATTCTAGGTGGCACAGCCCTGGGCTTTGCCAACGTGGTACGCCGGGGCAATATTGGCCTAGTGGCTGCTTCGGGTACGGGCCTGCAGGAGGTTACCGTGCTGGTAGACCGTTTTGGCGGGGGAATATCGCAGGCCATTGGCACCGGCGGGCGCGATTTAAAAGAAAGCATAGGCGGAATAACCATGCTTTCGGCACTAGAGGCACTGGCCGACGACCCTGCCACCCAGGTAATTGGCATACTCTCTAAGCCGCCCCACCCGGCTGTTATGCAGCGCATTCTGCAAAAGGCACAGCAAGCCGGCAAGCCGGTGGTAGCCTGCTTTCTGGGGGGCGACCCTGCAGTGGTGCAAGCGGCGGGCATCATCCCCGCAGCTACCCTAGAGGCTGCGGCAGCCGAGCTGGTTAAGCTTGCGGGCTTGCCCACGCCCCAGGCCCTGCTGCATAACGAGCTGCTGGAAAAGGCCGAGCAGCTTTGCCGCATCCAAGCTCCCGGTCGCCAACTGGTACGGGGCATTTACACCGGTGGCACCCTTTGCTACGAGGCACTGCTTATTTTGCAGCAAAGCATACCAAACCTATATTCCAACATAGCTACCAACCGCCAATACCTGCTGCAAGACCCCGAAACCAGCCGCGAAAATACCCTGCTGGATATGGGGGAAGACTACTTTACCAATGGGGTTGCTCACCCCATGATAGACCCCCGGTTACGGGGCGAACGCATTTTGCGCGAGGCCCAAGACCCCCATGTAGCGGTTATGCTGCTGGATTGCGTTTTGGGGTATGGCAGCCACGAAGACCCTGCCGGAGAGCTGGCAGCGGCAGTGCGGGCGGCCAAGGCAAACGGCGGGGAAGATATTCTCTATATTGCCTCGGTGTGCGGCACCCGGCAAGACCCCCAAAGCCTGTCTGCCCAAATAGAAAAGCTCGAGGCAGCAGGCATTCTGGTGCTTCCCAGCAACGCGCAGGCGGCTGCCCTGGCAGCCCGGGTTGTGGCAGGTAAGGGGCGCAGTGTAAAGGAAGGCGAGAAGGCATGATGATAGATGCACACAGCTTGTTTAACACAAAGCTGCAGGTGGTAAACCTTGGCCTGGAACGGTTTTACGAATCGCTGCTCGCGCAGCAGGTGGCCGCGGTACAGGTAGATTGGAAGCCCGCCGCCGGTGGCAGCCAGGCACTTTTGGCCAAACTGAGCGGTCTGCCTGAAATTGACGCAGCCAACCAGATAGCCCTAGAGCGCATCAACCAGGGTGAGCCCGAGCTGGTGGATATTTGCACCGCCCACGAAGTTTTGCCGGGCATGGAAAAGCACGTAGTGGGCCATGCAGGCCCCCCACTGCCTTGGCAGGAAATGTGCGGCCCCTTGCAGGGCGCTATTCTGGGCGCGGTTCTCTATGAAGGCTTGGCAAAAACCCTGGAAGAAGCCCAAGCACTGGTGGAAGCCGGCAAAATTAAGCTGGTATCCAACCACAGCATGGGCGCCGTAGGCCCCATGACAGGCATGATTACCTATTCCATGCCACTTTACCAGGTGCGAAACAAGGCCTTTGGCAATGTGGCCTACACTACCTTTAACGAAGGCCTGGGCAAGGTAATGCGCTTCGGGGCAAATGGGCCCGAGGTAATTGAGCGCCTGCGCTGGATAGAAGGCGT
>CAYYOY010000171.1:0-4601 GCA_964473265.1 uncultured Oscillospiraceae bacterium | reverse complement strand
AAATAACCGTGCCGGCACCCTTAATAGCGTTGGAGAACAACTCTTGGGTTTGGGGGCCAATGTCCATACCCATCCAGCCTTCGGGAATGGTATCGGAATCTACCGTTTTGGCGTTGCAATCTTCGGCAAAGCGGTCGCCCACTTTGTTATCTACGGGAATGAGCAGCTTTACACCCTTGGCTTCGGCCTTTGCGGTCATTTCCTTGGCAAGGTCGAGCTTATCGTCCTCACAGAGGGAATTGCCAATGCTGTAGCCGCGGCTCTTCATAAAAGTGTAGGCCATGCCGCCGCCAATGATAAGGGTATCTACCTTTTCAAGCAGGTTGTTGATAACGCCGATTTTATCGGAAACCTTGGCACCGCCCAGAATGGCTACAAAGGGGCGCTTGGGGTCGGTAAGGGCTTTGCCCATAACAGAAATTTCTTTTTCAATAAGGTAGCCGCAAACAGCCGGCAGGTGGTCGGCTACGCCGGCGGTAGAGCTGTGGGCACGGTGAGCCGAACCAAAGGCATCGTTTACAAACACTTCGGCCAGCGAGGCAAATTCTTTAGAAAGGGCGGCGTCGTTCTTGGTTTCGCCCTTTTCAAAGCGCACGTTTTCCAGCATGAGCAGCTCGCCGGGCTTAAGGGCGGCGGCCTTTGCCTTTGCGTCGGCACCTACAACATCGGCCGCCATGGCTACGGGCTTGTTCAGCAGTTCGCTCAGGCGCTTGGCTACAGGAGCCAGCGAGAAGGCCATGTCCACTTCTCCCTTAGGACGGCCCAGGAGCGAACAAAGAATAACTGCCGCGCCTTGATTCAGCAGATATTGAATGGTAGGCAGCGAAGCCTGAATGCGGTTATCGTTGGTGATGACGCCCTCTTTCAGAGGCACGTTGAAATCGCAGCGCACCAGCACCTTCTTGCCGGAAAGCTCTACATCTTCAATGGACTTTTTGTTGTAAGAAAGCATATTAAGGCACCCTTTCAAGTTTTTGTTAAAAATATCTCCAACTTATTGTAAAGCAAAATTCTGGCTTTTGCAAGGGTTGCGGCGCATTTCCCTATAGTTCTACCCGCGCCCGGCAAAGAGTATTGGCGCGCTCTGCCCAACCCTGCTTTACTGGCTGCCGGTTTGCAGCTCTGCCGCTACTTTTATAATGCGGCGTTCGTCGCTTTCCAGCACGGTAAAGTGCACACCCGAAATTTCTACGCTAGGATGCTCGCCGGTTTGGGGAATGCGGTCTAGCGCGCCTACCACCAGGCCGCCAATGGTATCGTATTCGGCATCCTCCGGCAGGTCGATATCCAACAGCTGTTCCACTTCGTCCAGCGAAAGGGCGCCGTCCAGCGTAAACATGCGCTCGGAAAGGCGGCTGGAGGTAGCTTCCTCTGTATCGTATTCATCTTGCATATTGCCCACGATCGATTCCAGCAGGTCTTCCATGGTTACAATGCCGCTGGTGCCGCCGTATTCGTCCACCACCACGGCAAACTGCAGTTTGCGGGCACCGAATATACCAAACAGCTCTTTGCAGCGGGTGCTTTCGGGCACAAACAGTGGTTGGCGCATGTGCCCGGCGGTGGAGAACTGCTGCGTGCCGGAACCAATGAGGGGCAGTAAATCCTTTACATATAGCACGCCTACAATGCTGTCGATGGTTTCTCGGTAGACCGGCAGACGCGAATAGCCCTGGGCGGCGGCGGCTAAAATTTCGGGCAGGCCGGCACCCAGCTCTACACCTACTAAATCCATCCGGTGGGTCATTACCTCGCCGGCGGTGCGTTCGTCAAATTCAAATATATTATTTATCATTTGTTTTTCGCTTTGCTCAATAATGCCCGTTTCCTCGCCGGCATCCACTAGCATGCGAATCTCTTCTTCGGTAACTTGCTCGGGTGAATGCCCAGGTTTCAGGCCAAAAAGCCGCAAAAGCCCGGCTGCCAACAAGCCAGAAAGAATAGTTATCGGCCAAACCAACCATAGGCAAACCGTAACATACGGGTACAGCAGCTTGGCCAGCGGCTGGCTATATTGCACGGCCAGCCGGCGGGGCAGCAGCCGCGAAAAGGGTAGTGCCAACAGGGTGGCCAGCAAGGCGGGCAGAATAAAATCAAGAATTTGCGCATAGAAAAAGGCCAGCCCAAGGGCGCTGCTCAGGCGCAAGGCCGGCAGGCGCAGTAAGGCAAAGCCAAATAGCAGTGTAGCCACCACCTGAAAAACCTCGCAGCCCAACAAAAAGCCTGAGGGGTGGCGGGTTAGGCGCTGGATGCGCCTGTAGGCCGGGTGAGTGTGAGTATGGCGTGTCAACAGCGGGTCGGGCAGTTCGGTTATGGCTGCAACGCCAAGCGTGAACACAAGCTTTGCCAAAAGCAGCAAAGCCGGAAGCAGCAGCATAGATAAACTGTCAGGGTCCATAGTTGCGGTGTTCTCCTTTGTTGCAGAAGACGGGGTTATTACCCTATGCGGTCGTCCTCAGAAATAAGCACGTATTTATGATAGCTTCTGCCGTAGTTGTCGTAGGCGTAGGCCAATGCCGAAAGTGTAAACAGCAAAAGCCCCACCTTAAACAGCAGGCTGAAAAACGAAACCAAAAGTTTCATGGATGTTCCTCCTTTTGCGCAGCATGCAAAAACGGCCGGCAGCCGGGTACTAGTATTAGTGTACCATAAAAACCCGGCGCTTGCAACCAGGCTTGCCCAACCGCACCGGCTGCCCGTCTGTTTTGAAAAGGGCGTGCGGCGTAAATGGTATTACACCGCACGCCCTACTCAACTGTCGTATTCCGCACTGGCCAAGCCAGGCGTTTTTACTACCAAATCTCGCGTTTAAATCTTCGGGCAGGTTTGCCCGGCGCAGAGAACGGTACTATTTCACCATGCTGCAGGGGTCTACAAACTGGCCGCTCTTTTTCATAGCCAGGTGGATATGCACAGGGCTACGCTGCTCGGCAGGAATTATGCCCACCTTGCCCAGTACTTGGCCGGTTTTTACAACATCTCCGGGTTTTACCTGCACGTCCTTGGCAAGGCCGCTGCAAACCGAAAGAATGCCGCCGGCATGCTCAATTTCCACTACCATACCCCAGAGGGCATCTTCGCGCACTGTGGCAACTACACCGTTGCCCACTGCCAGCACTTCGCCGTCTTTTTGAGCGGCAATGTCCACACCATCGTGTGTGCGCCAAACCTTCAGGGTTTCGTTCTTAACCAGCTTACCGTTGGAATAGGGTTGGATGATTTCACCCTTTACCGGCCAAGCGTAGGCCGAGGTCTGCTGCTTTGGCGATATAACCGGCTGTTCGGATGGCGATTGCTGCTCGGCGTCCTGTGTCAATGAGGACTGCGGCAACGAAGAGGAGGAAGACGACCCGGAGGATTTGGGAATACCGGGTGTTTGATTTTCTGTGGGTTGCGGCTCGGGGAATGTCCATGATACACCCTCCTCCTTGGAGCTTTGGGAAATGATTTGGTCGTTGCTTTGCCGGATGTCGTTTAGCGTTCTGTCGGCGGCGCCCCAAGCAGCTGCTGCTGCGCCTACCAGGCAGACGGCCAGGGCTACATAAAAGCCCTTTCCTGAAATAAAGTTGGTAAATTTACTTTTTCCGTATTGTGGGTTGCGCATTGTTTTGCACCTCCACATGTATTTTTTACCGTAAACTTCAGGGTTATACTTATTTGCAAAGAAAAAAGGCTACGAATGCCAAATAACTTTTGCATTACGCAGCCTTACTAAAGAATTCTTTTACGCCTGTAAGAATTAGCAAGCCCCCCAGCACGCGCGCAAGCCATATCGTATCTAAAAAGCCCGAGAGGCTCCAGCCCACCCAAACCCCCAGCATGCCCCAGGCCGCCATGCCCAGAGCCAACCGCCAGCGCACCAGCCGGTTTCGGGTGTGAAAAAACAGCGCCAGACCGGCACAGGGAATGTAAAACAACAAATTTATGCCTTGGGCCACCAGCTGCTCTTCGCCTCGCACCAGGGTAAGATACAGCAGCAGCAGGCTGCCGCCACCCAGCCCCATAGCCCCCAGCAGCCCGGCAGCCAGCGAAGCTAAAAAAACAAGCATATACTCCACCCCGGCATACGTAGTTTATTAAAAAATAAAGCGGATGCCGGCATACACCAGCAGCACCGCAAAGGCCTTGCGCAGCAATTTGGGCGAGATGCGTTCCAGCATTTTGCCGCCCAGTGCCGCGCCAATAAGCCCGCCGGGCAGGTAAGCTGCGGCGGTAAGCAGGTTGATACGCCCGGCATAAAAATACAGCCCGGCGCTCACCAGGGTAATGGGCAACACCACCGCCAGCGAGGTAGCATGCCCTTCTTTGCCCTTGCAGCCCAAAAAGCCCAGCACCGGCAGAGCCACCAAGCCACCGCCTGTGCCCAAAAGGCCGTTGAGCAGCCCTACACCCAGGCCGGCCACAGCCAGCCACAAAATGCGCTTCATGCTCCACTCCCCTTTTGTGCAGGCTTCTTAAGGGTAGTGTGTGTGGGGTGGCTGGAAATATTCTCCGTGCTTGGGGTGTTGAGGCAGGTGGATACAAAGGGTCCGCCGTCTGTGCCTGCCGCTATGGGCCGTGGGGGGTTTGGGCGCCGCGTGGTGGTGTGGGGAAAAAAAAAA
>CAYYOY010000170.1:0-4627 GCA_964473265.1 uncultured Oscillospiraceae bacterium | reverse complement strand
CCGGTATGGTTGCGCCCCCGGCGCTTGAGCGGCATATAGGCTGAAATTACCTGCACAATATCGCTGTGGTATTTCAGCTCTTGTATAAAGCTTTCGGAAATCATGCCGCCACCTCCCTTCACCGGCCTAGGGCAAACCTTCGCCGCTATCCGTTCCAGGATTGCGGTATAAAGAGTTTATTAAAAATATTGACACAAAAACGGTCGGACATACCAGAAATATAGTCGCAAATTGCACGTTCTAAGCCTTCTTCTTGTAAAATGCGGCGATATTCCTCCGGCAGTGCCTCTGGATGAGCGCAATAGTGCTGGTAAAGCCGGGCGATAAGCTCTTTGGCCTTGTGTTCTTCGCCCTTGGCGCGGGGGTCTACATATACCGTGGCAAACAAATAGGCCAGCAGGGCTTGGTAGGCCTGGTGCACGTCGGGCTCCATGGCAATTTCGTCACCCGAGGCAGCCACAATAGAGCTGATGAGCCGGGTAATGCGCTGCCCCTTGGTAATGCCAAGCGTTTGGCGGATGTCCTCCGGCAGCTGCTCTTCGGTTAAAATGCCCGCGCGTACGGCATCCTCAATGTCGTGGTTCATGTAGGCAATTTTATCGGCAAAGTGAACCACACGGCCTTCCAGCGTGGCGGCCCGGCCGTCGCCCCGGGAATGGTGCAAAATGCCGTCGCACACTTCCCAGGTAAGGTTAAGGCCTTGGCCACCGCGTTCCAGCCGTTCCACCACCCGAAGGCTTTGCCGGCTGTGCGAAAAGCCGCCGGGCAAAAGGGTATCGAGCACGGCTTCGCCGGAGTGGCCAAAGGGGGTATGCCCAAGGTCGTGCCCCAGGGCAATGGCCTCGGTAAGGTCCTCATTCAGGCAGAGCGCACGGCTGATGGTGCGGGCAATTTGGCTTACTTCTTGTGTGTGGGTAAGCCGGGTGCGGTAGTGGTCGCCCTGGGGCGAAAGAAAAACCTGTGTTTTGTGCATTAACCGCCGATACGCGTTGCAGTGGATGATTCTATCCCGGTCGCGCTGAAAGGGGGTGCGCAGAGGGCACTCCTCCTCTGGGCGGCTGCGGCCGCGGGTGTTGGCCGAAAGCTGCGCCTGCGGGCAAAGCATGGCGGCTTCTTGCTGCTGGGTGCGCTGCCGAACTGTCATAGCTTCCTCCTCCCGGTTGGGGGGCAGACCTGCTGCCTTGCACACACTTTTACTATAATATACCCGCAAAATTAAAAAATTCCTTCCAGCATGCAAAATTTTCCTTGCATATAGCAAAATAATTCAAATTTCTTCCCACTTCGGGGGTATTTGGCCTTAAAAATTATAGGGGCGGCAGTGCCGCGTGTTGCCATCCGGTAATTTCCGGGCGTGCGCCGGCTCCGGTTAGCGTTTGCAGGCCATCAAGCAGTGCCTGTAAATGGGGCTGGGGCACCAGCAGACGCAGGCTTACTCGTTCGGCAAAGCTTTCGCTGTGCAGGCTCACACCCCAGCGGGGCAGTTGGTGGCGCAGGGTATCGTAAAGGGAATATTCCACAGCTACCTCTACCACCGCGCAGTAAACCTGCCGTAGGGGAACGGTAGCCTCTAACGCCAGGCGGGCGGCCTGTGCATAGGCACGCACCAAGCCCCCGGTACCCAACAACACACCACCGAAGTAGCGGGTAACCACCACCAGCAGGTCGGTAAAGCCACTGCCCGAAAGCACCTCCAGCACAGGGCGGCCGGCGGTGCCGGCGGGTTCACCATCGTCTGAAAAGCGCGAGATACCCTCTTGCCGCAATATGTAGGCGTATACATTGTGGTTGGCATCCCAGTGTTCGCGGCGTTTTTCGGCCAGCAGCGCAAGGGCGGCGGCTTCATTGGCCACCGGCGCGGCAAAGCCTATAAAGCGGCTGCGCTTTTCAATAAACTGGGCGGTAACAGGCCCTGCAATGGTGGTGTAATCCATGCGCACCTCTTAATATTTAGAATTGATAAAGCCACATTGCCACTTGTGCACTTGGGTGTAAGTGGTATCTATAATAAAATTCTAAATAATTGAAATGGGGCGGTACAATTTCTGCACCGCCCACCTGTTTGTATCTACTTTTTGTCCAGGCCAAAGCGCCGGTTGAAGCGGTCTACACGCCCGCCCGAATCTACCAGCTTTTGCTTGCCGGTGAAGAAGGGGTGGCACTTAGAGCATATTTCCACACGGATTTCAGGCTTGGTAGAGCGGGTTTCAATAACCTCGCCGCAAGCACAGCGGATAACCGCCGGCTGATACTTGGGGTGGATGCCTTCTTTCATGTTATTCACCTCTATACTGCAATTTGCAGAGTTTCTGCCAAGGCAGGAATTTTACCAGCTAAGCCTATTAAGCTTATTGTGCGGGGGTAGCACCCACTGCAACATACTTGCTGGAGCTGAGCTTGATGCCGGGGCCCATGGTGGTGGCAATGGTGCAGGAACGGATATATTGCCCCTTTGCGGCGGCCGGCTTGGCCTTGGCAATGGCTGTCATAAGAGTATCAAAGTTTTCGTAGAGCTTTTCTGCCCCGAAAGAAACCTTGCCAATGGGGCAGTGGATGATGTTGGTTTTATCCAAGCGGTATTCAATCTTACCGGCCTTGGCTTCGGTTACGGCACGGGCAGTGTCGGGGGTTACGGTGCCGGCCTTGGGGTTGGGCATAAGGCCACGGGGGCCCAGCAGCTTACCCAGACGGCCCACCAGGCCCATCATGTCGGGCGTGGCAATCAGCACGTCAAACTCCATCCAGTTTTCGCTCTGAATTTTCTGCACCATATCTTCGGCGCCTACAAAATCGGAACCCGCGTTCTTGGCGGCTTCGGCGGCGTCGCCCTTCGCAATAACCAGGGTGCGTACCTTTTTGCCGGTGCCGTTGGGCAGCACTACCGCACCACGCACTTGTTGGTCGGCATGGCGGCTGTCTACACCCAGACGAACATGAACCTCCACCGTTTCATCGAACTTGGCCTTGGCTGTTTTCAGGCAAAGCTCCAGGCCCTCGGTGGCTTCCAGCAGAAGGGTTTTATCAATGAGAGCCTTGCTCTCGTTGTATTTCTTGCCTCTTTTCATGGCTTTTTCTCCTCACTTTGCGTTGTTACCAGCCTGCGGCTAGTCCACTACCTCTACACCCATGCTGCGGGCGGTGCCGGCTATCATGCTAATAGCGGTGTCGATATTAGCGGCGTTGAGGTCGGGCAGCTTAGTTTCTGCAATTTTACGCAGCTGCTCGCGGGTAATTTTGCCCACTTTGGTCTTGTTGGGCACGCCCGAACCGCTCTCGATACTAATAGCTTTTTTAATAAGCACGGCGGCGGGGGGTGTTTTGGTTACAAAGGAGAAGGAACGGTCGGCATATACGGTGATAACCACCGGAATAATCATGCCCATATCGTTCTTGGTGCGCTCATTAAATTCCTTGGTAAAGGCCATAATGTTCACACCGTGCTGGCCAAGAGCCGGACCAACCGGGGGGGCCGGCGTAGCCTTGCCTGCGGGAATTTGCAGTTTAATAAACCCAATTACTTTCTGTGCCATTTACTGCACCTCCAAAATAGTGGTTGGCGGCAGGCGTGAATGCCTGCCTCCCACGGGAGAAAAGAGCGCATCTTTTCCCCCACAAAAGCGTACAACAGACGCATAATGCCGGAACTGGCCGGGCAGGGCTTAACCCAGCGTGGAAATTTGGTTGAGCTCAAGCTCTACCGGAACTTCCTTGCCCATCATGGAAACGGTTAGCTTTACCAGGCCTTTTTCAAGGTCGATATGCTCTACCACACCAATGAAGCCCTCAAAATAGCCGCTGCGCACGCTTACACTATCACCCACAGCAAAGTCTACCACCACTTTGGTGGTTTCCACATTAAAGCGGGCAATTTCCTCTTCTGTAAGCGGCACGGGCTTGGAGCCGGGGCCCACAAAGCCGGTAACGCCACGAATATTGCGCACAACATACCAGCTATCGTCGGTCATAATCATTTTAACCAACACATAGCTGGGGAAAATTTTCTGCTCTACCTGCACTTCTTTGCCGTCTTTAATTTCAACGACACTCTGTGTGGGAACTTTAATTTCCTGTATTAAATCGTGCAATCCGCGGTTTTCCACCGCATTTTCCATGCTGGTGGCAACCTTGTTTTCGTAGCCGGAATAGGTATGCACAACATACCATCTTGCTTGGTCGGCCATTTGTATGCTCCATACCGCCGCAGGTTCAGCGCTGCGGCTGCTGTCTATTGTGCCGGCGGACAGCCCGCCGTAGTGCCTGGTGGATGTGGGCTACATTCTCTTGAGCAGAAGGTCTATTAACGTGGTGAGCAGCATATCCAGCCCGCCCACGAAAACAGCCGCCAGCAGGCTAAAGCCAATAACCACCAGCGTATTGTTAACAAGTTGTTTTCTCGTTGGCCAAACAACCTTTTTCAGCTCGCCCCGCATATCTCGAAAGGGACGTGCAACCCGGGATAAGAACCCAGGCTTTTTCACTTGCTCGGACATGCTGTCCCCTCCTTTTTACTTGGTTTCGCGGTGTGCGGTGTGCTTACGGCAGAAACGGCAGTATTTGCTCATTTCAAGCCTGTCCGGGTCGTGTTTGTTGTTTTTCATAGTGTTTTAGTTGCGCTTCTTGAACTCGG
>CAYYOY010000169.1:0-4690 GCA_964473265.1 uncultured Oscillospiraceae bacterium | reverse complement strand
CTTTGGCCGCGACACCACCGGGCAGGATAGCGAATTCCTCCGCTTTACCCAGCAATGCGACCTGCTGATACTGGACGACCTTGGTTCGGAATTTTCCACACCCCTTACCGCCGCGGTGCTGTTTCATGTAATCAACACACGGTTGCTGGAACGCCGCAGCACCATTATAAGCTCCAACTGCACACTGCAAGAGCTGGCCAGCCGCTACACCGAGCGTTTGGTTTCCCGTCTGGCGGGGGAATTTGAGCTGCTGTTGCTCTCGGGCAGCGATATCCGCCTCTTAAAGAAGCGTCAGGGGCTAAAGGTATGAATGAGCTATCTTTCGCCTGGCAGGTAAAGAACGAGCTCTGCCAAAACAAACTGCTGCGCCGTCAGGGGCATTTACAAGCCCTGGGGCTGTTGCGCTTTGCCGGCCGCTTTGATGCCCACGGCATGGAGTTGGAAACCGAGCACAAGGGCGTAGCCCGCCTTTATTGCGAGCATATTACCGCCGCCGTGGCGCTGTGCGGCAGCCTTACATTGCTCACCCGGGGGCGAGCTGGGCGGCTGCATTACAAGGCCAGCGTGGACGACGCTGCCGACCGCGCCGCCCTGCTGCAGGCCTTTGCCGAGCCCTTGCTCCAGCACCAGGAGCATGCCCAGGCCGGAGCACTGCTTTCGGGCTGCTTTATGGCCTGCGGCAGCATGGCCGACCCCAATAAAAGCTACCGTTTGGAATTTGCCCCCCCTGCCCCGCTACTGGAAGAGCTGGTGCAGCTTTTAGAAGGACTAGGCTTTACCCCGTTGCGCACCAGCCGGCGTGGGGAGCCGGTGGTTTATTTTAAGGAAAGCGAGCAGGTAGAAGACCTACTTACCCTAATGGGTGCTTCGCGCGCTTCGCTGCAGGTTATGAACATTAAGGTAGAAAAAAGCCTTCGCAACCGTGTGAACCGTGCCAACAACTGCGACGTTGCCAATTTAGATAAAACCTTGGCTGCCGCCGCCCGGCAGATTGCCGCTATCCGCCAGCTGGAAGCCGACGGCCGGCTGGAAAGCCTGCCCCCGCCTCTGCAAACCCTGGCCCACCTGCGATGCCAAAACCCCGAGCTTTCGCTCAGCGAGCTGGGGGGGCTGTTTAGGCCGCCGCTTTCGCGCTCGGCGGTAAACCGGCGGCTTGGCCAACTGGTGGCACTGGTTGGCGATACCGAAAGCCAAGACACTTAACCCAAGGAGGAATTACCGTGCCCCCTTTTGTGCATTTGCATCTGCACACAGAATATAGCCTGCTGGATGGCGCCTGCCGCATTGGCAGGCTAATGCAGCAGCTGGAAGAGCTGGGGCAAACGGCTGTGGCCATTACCGACCACGGCGTACTGTACGGCGCTATCGATTTTTACAAAGCCGCCAAGGCCAAGGGCATTAAGCCTATTATTGGTTGCGAGGTGTATGTAGCCCCTCGTAGCCGGTGGGATAAACAACATAAGCTGGATAGTTCCCCCGCCCACCTTATTCTATTGTGTAAGGACCAAACCGGCTACCAAAACCTTATTTACTTAGTTTCTCGGGGCTTTACCGAGGGCTTTTACACCAAGCCGCGCATCGACCGCGAGCTGCTGGCCGGGCACAGCCAGGGGCTTATTTGCCTTTCGGCCTGTTTGGCGGGCGAAATTCCCCGTGCACTTATGGCGGGCGATTACGCCAAGGCCAAAGAAACCGCCCTTTACTACCGCGACCTTTTTGGCCCCAATAACTTTTATATTGAGCTGCAGGACCATGGCATGGCCGAGCAGCGGCAAATTTTGCCCCAGCTGGTGCGTCTGGCCGAAGAGATTGGCGTGGGGCTGGTGGCCACCAACGACTGCCACTATCTTACCCAAGAGGATAGCAAAACGCAGCAGCTGCTGCTCTGCATTCAAACCAACAAAACCATCGACCAAGGGGCCGACCTGGAATTCCCCACCGACGAGTTTTATGTAAAAAGTGGGCAAGAGATGTTGGAACGCTTTGGGCAGTACCCCGGCGCACTGGAAAACACCGTGAAAATTGCCGAGGCCTGTAACCTGGAATTTACCTTCGGCCAAACCAAGCTGCCGCTTTACACCGCCCCCGAGGGGGAAAGCAACGCTGCCTTCTTCCGCCGGTTGTGCTACGAGGGGCTGCACCGGTATTACGGTGAAACCCCCGATGCCACTGTGGTGGAGCGGCTGGAATATGAGCTGCAGGTTATTGAAAAAATGGGGTACATCGATTACTTCCTCATTGTGTACGATTTTATTGCCCATGCCAAAAGCAAAGGCATTCCCGTGGGGCCGGGGCGTGGCTCGGGCGCGGGCAGCCTTGCGGCTTACTGTGTGGGGATTACGGGCATAGACCCGATTCGCTACCACCTTCTGTTTGAGCGCTTTTTGAACCCCGAGCGTGTAAGCATGCCCGATTTTGACATAGACTTCTGCTACGAACGCCGCCAGCAGGTTATTGACTATGTGGTGGAAAAATACGGTGCCGACCATGTGGCGCAAATTATTACCTTTGGCACCATGGCGGCACGCGGTGGCCTGCGGGATGTGGGCCGGGCTATGGGTATTCCCTATCAGGCGGTGGATAAGGTTGCCAAGGCCATTCCCATGGAGCTGCACATGACCATTGAGCGGGCGCTGCAGGTCTCGAACGAGCTGCGCGAGCTTTGCGCCGCCGACGAACAGATAGACCGTATGGTGCAGACAACCCGCAAAGTGGAAGGCATGCCCCGCCATGCTTCTACCCACGCAGCGGGGGTGGTAATAACCCGCGATACGGTGGAAAGCTACGTTCCGGTGCAAAAAACCGACGAAGCGATTGTAACGCAGTTCCCCATGGGCACGCTGGAAGAACTGGGCCTTTTGAAGATGGATTTTCTCGGCCTGCGCACGCTTACGGTAATTTCAGACGCGGAAAAGATGATACGCCAAACCCAGCCAAATTTTTCTATCGCCAACATTCCTGAGGACGACAAGGCTGTTTTCGCCATGCTTTCGCAGGGGCAGGCCGAAGGGGTGTTCCAGTTTGAATCGGCCGGCATGCGGCAGGTGCTGGCGCAGCTTGGCCCGCGTTCTATAGAAGACCTTATTGCCGTTATTTCGCTCTACCGCCCCGGGCCTATGGATTCTATTCCCCGCTATATTCAAAACAGCCACCATCCCGAGGGCGTAACCTACAAGCACCCGCTGTTGGAGCCTATTCTTAACGTTACTTACGGTTGCATTGTGTATCAGGAGCAGGTTATGCAAATTTGCAGGCAGCTGGCGGGCTATTCGTATGGCCGGGCCGACCTGGTGCGCCGGGCTATGTCCAAGAAAAAGGCCGATGTAATGGAACGCGAGCGCGAGGGCTTTTTGGCGGGGGCCGAAAAGAATGGCGTGCCCCGCCATGTGGCCAACGATATTTTTGATGAAATGAGTGCCTTTGCCTCCTACGCCTTTAACAAGAGCCATGCCGCGGCCTACGCGCTGGTTTCATACCAGACCGCCTACCTGAAATGCCATTATCCCCAGCAGTTTATGGCTGCACTGCTTACCAGCGTGCTGGAAAATACCGATAAAATTATTGGTTATATTGGCGAAGCTGCCAAGCTGGGCATTGCCGTGCTGCCGCCGGATATTAATGCCTCGCAAGAGGGCTTTACTGTGGCACAGGGTGGCATACGCTTTGGGCTACTGGCGGTGAAAAACCTGGGGCGCGGGGTTATTGCCCGTATTTTAGAGCAGCGGCGCACCGGCGGGCCGTTTACCGGCGTGGCAGATTTTTGCCAGCGCATGTATGGCAGCGAGCTCAACCGCCGGGCTATTGAAAGCCTGATAAAATCGGGCGCGTTCGATGGGCTGGGTGATACCCGCCGTGCCATGCTAAGCGGCTACGATGAAATTTTAGAAGACATAGACAAAACCCACAAGCAAAACCTGGCCGGACAAATAAGCCTTTTCGATACGCCCGATACCCCCAAGGCCAGCTACCGCCTACCACCCATTGAGGAATATTCGCAGGCACAACTGCTGGCAATGGAAAAGGAGGTAACGGGGTTATATATTTCCAGCCACCCTATGGCGGAATATGAAGCCTTATACGCCGCCAAGGGGGCCACAAAAATTGCAACCCTTACCGACCCCGAGCAAACGCAGGACGGTGCAAGCTGCCTGGCCTTGGGGGTGGTGGCTTCTAAAAAGCTGAAGGCTACCCGCAGCGGCGAAACCATGGCGTTTGTCCGCCTGGAAGATACCACCGGCTCGGCGGAGGTGCTTGTATTCCCCAAGGTGTTGGAGGGCAACAACGCCCTGCTGGCCGAAGGGCAGGCTGTGGCGCTATGGGGGCGGGTAAGCTGCCGCGAAGATGAAGAACCTAAATTGATTTGTGAACGTGTGGCAAACCTTGCCGAACTAGGCAGCGCCCCCGCACTAAACAAACGGCAGCGGCCGGGGCTTTACCTGAAGCTCACTAGCCCCGAAGACCCAAGCCTTACCCGTGTGAAGGACCTGCTGAGCGTGTTCGACGGCCCTACACCGGTGTATATGCTCTACACCCAAACAGGCAAGCTCTACGCCGCCCCCCGTAGCCTGTGGTGCGATATAAACGAATTTTTGCTTGAACAGCTGGCAGAATTGCTGGGGCAGACCAACGTTGTGGTAGTAGAATAATTAATTAGATACATTTTCCAACAAAATTTAGCAAAACTATTAAC
>CAYYOY010000168.1:0-4747 GCA_964473265.1 uncultured Oscillospiraceae bacterium | reverse complement strand
GACCATTCTACCGTTGTCTATGCCATCCAGCAGGTAGAAAAAAATATGAAGGTAGACCGCCGCTTTAAAGAAACAGTAGAAGATATTATTAAAAACATTCGAGATAAGCAAAATTGAGCATCACACCGCTTGCGTGTACCCAAAGGCCTTCCCGTATTTGTAAGACACCTTAATTTTTTTACCCTTTTTTCTTTCCCCAGGTTTTTCACAAGTTCACAGCCTTTTTCCACACGCTTGTGAATACCCCTGCATTCTTTCCACCTTTCCACCGGTTACCCACAAAGGCAGCCCAAAAACTTTTTGGCGTTTTATGGCTTGTCTATAGGGGCTTACAGGCTTTTCCACCTTTCCACCGCCCCTACTACTATTGCTGTTTATTTAAACCTTTCTTTCTTTCCGCGAACGAAACTTTTCCCTTTTTTTGTTTTCTCTTACCCCATTTTCCACAACCCCGCAAAGGAGTAAAAAAATGGATATTATCTGCAACAAGCAGCTTCTCTCAACTGCTATACAACAGGTTTCCTATGCTGTGGCTGCAAAATCTAGCCTGGCTGCTCTGGAATGTATTTTACTCAAAGCGGGAGAAGGAAAGCTTGCGCTTTCGGGCTACGACCTTGAGCTGGGCATTACCACCGCGGTAGAGGCTCGGGTAAACCAGCCGGGTGCCGTGCTGCTTTCGGCACGTTTGTTGGCCGATATTGTGCGCCGCATGCCGGGCGATAGCATTGCTATTACCTGCCAACCCAACCATATTTGCCAGCTGAAAAGCGGCCTTGCCGAATATACCCTTCCCGGCCTGCCCTCGGGCGATTTCCCCGAGCTGCCACGGGTAGAAGGCGAGGCTACCGCTGTAAGCCTGCCACAATGCACCCTGCGCAGCATGCTGGAGCAGGTACTTTTTGCTGTTGCTACTACCGACCTTAAGCCTGTACATACCGGCGTACTCTTCGACCTAGACCAAGAAAGTATTACGCTGGTGGCGGTAGACGGCTACCGCCTGGCGTTGCGGCGAGAGCAGGCGCAAATTAACACCCAAATGCAGTTTATCGTGCCTGGCAAAACGCTGAGCGACGTACAAAAGCTGCTGGCCGAAAGTGAAACGCCTTTAAGCCTGCTGCTTTCTAAAAAACATATAATTTTTGATATTGAAGGATGCCAGGTGGTTTCGCGTCTTCTGGAAGGCGATTTTCTCGATTATAAAAATGCAATTCCAAAAGAAAGCCAAACCAGCGTTACCATTACCACCCGTGCCTTTATGGCGGGGGTAGAACGCACCTCTCTTCTTATTTCTGAAAAGCTAAAAAGCCCGCTAAAGGCTGTGTTTGAAAGCGAAAGCCTTACCCTTTGGTGCTCTACCACCATGGGGCAGGCAATCGACCAGGTAGCCTGCCAAATGAAAGGCCAGCCGGTAGAAATGGGCTTTAACAACCGCTACTTGCTGGATGCCCTGCGTGCCGCCGATTGCGACGAACTGCGCCTGGAGATAAACGGCCCGCTTTCACCCATGAAGCTGTTGCCCCCAACCGGAGATGCTTTTCTCTTTTTGGTGTTGCCGGTGCGGCTAAAACAATAAATAAAAGTTTTACTGGCGGGCAAAGCCGCACACTATGTATTGCGTATTAAAAGGAGCGAACCATGCAGCAGGTTTTTATTACCACGCCTTATATTAAACTGGATAGTTTTTTAAAGCTGTGCGGCGCATTTGCCACCGGTGGCCAGGCTAAGGAAGCCGTGCTTGCCGGCCAAATTTTGGTAGATGGCGAAGTATGCACCATGCGAGGCAAAAAGCTTACCCCCGGCATGGTGGTAGAAGCCGAAGGCAGCCGCTACGAGGTACAGGCGGCGTGCGGGTAGAAAGCCTGGCGGTGCAGGGTTTTCGCAACCTGGCACAGGTGGCGATTACACCCGCGCCTGCCGTCAATATTATCTATGGAGAAAACGGCCAGGGCAAAACCAACCTACTGGAAGCTTTATGGCTTTTTACCGGGCAAAAAAGCTTTCGCCGGGCAGGCGAGGCCGAGTTGCTGGCCTTTGGCGGCCAGCGTGCTGTGTTAGGGCTGGAATACTTTGCCCAGCAGCGCAGCCAAAGCGCCGTCATTACGCTGGGGCAGGGGCATGGCGCACAGCGCAACGGGGTACCACTTTCGGGGCCCGGGGCACTGCGGGGCAGCCTGCCGGGGGTGGTTTTTTCGCCCGAGCACCTTGCGCTTATAAAAGGCGGGCCTTCGCTGCGCCGCCGTTTTCTGGATGAAGCCATTTCTCAGCTGATGCCCCGCTACGCTTCGTTGCTTACAAGCCTTGGCCGGGTGCTGGTGCAGCGTGCCGCCCTGCTGGCCGATATGCAACGCCATAGCGGGCTGGAAAGCATGCTAGATATGTGGGATGAGCAACTGGCCAAATTGGCCGGCTCTATTATAAAAGCACGCCTGCGCTACTGTGGGCTGCTAACCGAACATGCCACCCGGGCCTACCGCGGCATTAGCGGCGGGCGCGAGGCTCTTTCGCTTGTGTACACAGCCGGGCTGGAAAACCCCGAAGAGCAAAGCGACCTTACCACTGCCTGCCTGCAGGCGCTGGCAAACGCCCGCAGCCAGGATATTCGCCAGGCGGCCAACACCTTTGGCCCCCACCGGGACGATTTACTGCTGCTGCTGGACGACCACCCCGCCCGCCAGTTTGCTTCGCAGGGGCAGCAGCGCAGCTGTGCGCTGGCCCTTAAGCTGGCCGAGTGCGACATTGCCGCAGCCGCCATGGAAGAAGCCCCGCTGGTGCTGCTGGACGATGTGCTCAGCGAGCTGGATAGCCACCGCCAGGCATGGCTGCTTTCGGGCCTTGCGGGGCGGCAGGTGTTCATTACCTGCTGCGAACCGGCACAGGCCGGCGCGGGTGGCGAGGCGGCAGTTTTCCGGGTAGAGCAGGGCGTTGTGCAGCAAGCCTGAGCCGTCTGCTACAAAATTTGTGCAGGAGGGGTTGTATGTATTTACACCTGGGTGCCGATACGGTGGTGCGCACCAGCGAGATACTTGGCATTTTCGACCTTGAAACGGCTACCATCGCCAAGGCCACCAAACGCTTTTTGGCACAAGCCGAAAAGGGGGGCTGCGTGGTAAATGTTACGCAGGAGCTGCCGAAATCCTTCGTAGTGGTGGGCGGCCAAGGCCGTCAGCTGGTATATATTTCGCAAATTTCTACCGCTACCCTAAAAAAGCGCATGCAGAAATGAGGGTGCAGCCTACTCGCTTTACTGTTCATTTCTATTATCTGTATAACGGAGGCAAACTATGACCGAGCACAACAACCAGGGCCACAACCAATACGACGAAAGCCAAATTCAGGTGTTGGAAGGGCTGGAGGCTGTCCGCAAACGCCCCGGCATGTACATTGGCTCCACGGGGCCAAAAGGCCTGCACCACCTGGTGTATGAAATTGTAGATAACTCTATAGACGAAGCCCTGGCAGGCTTTTGCAGCCATATCGAGGTTGATATTCTGCCGGGCGATGTTATAAGGGTTACAGATAACGGGCGCGGCATTCCTGTAGGCATTCAGGCCAAAATGGGCATTCCGGCTGTTACGGTGGTATTCACCGTGCTGCATGCCGGCGGCAAGTTTGGCGGCGGTGGCTACAAGGTTTCGGGCGGCTTGCACGGTGTAGGTGCTTCGGTGGTAAACGCCCTTTCCAGCTGGCTAGAGGTGGAAGTGCACGACGGCAACCAGGTGCACTACCAGCGCTTCGAGCGGGGTGAAATTTGCGCACCACTGGCCGTGCGCGGCTCTACCGACCACACCGGCACAGTAATTGCCTTCCAGCCCGACCCCGAGGTGTTTGAAGAAACCACCTTCGATTACGAAATACTGCTCAACCGTCTACGGGAACAGGCCTTCCTGAACGCCGGGGTGAAAATAACCATTACCGACCAGCGTACCCCCGAAACCCGGCAGGATGTACTGCAATACGAGGGGGGCATCCGCTCGTTTGTAGAGCACATTCACAAACGGCGCGGGCTGGAAGTGCTGCACGAACAGGTTGTCTATCTTTCGGGCAGCGTGGGCAGCAGCACGGCCGAAATTGCCATGCAGTATAACGATAGCTACAACGAGCTTATATTATCCTTTGCCAACAACATCAACACGGTAGAGGGTGGCACCCACGAAACCGGCTTTAAAACCGCGCTCACCCGCGTAATGAACCAGTACGCGGTAAAGTACAATTTTATTAAAGAAAACGACAAAAACCTTTCGGGCGAGGACGTGCGCGAGGGCCTTACAGCCATTGTTTCCGTAAAGCTGGAAGAAGCACAGTTCGAAGGGCAGACCAAGGCCAAACTGGGCAACACCGAAATTCGCCCACTGGTAGAAAGCGTGCTCACCGAGCAGCTCACCAACTTTTTTGAAGAAAACCCCAGCATTGCCCGGGCCATTATTGATAAGAGCATCAACGCCGCCCGCGCCCGCGAAGCCGCACGCAAGGCCCGCGAGCTTACCCGCCGGAAATCGGTGCTGGAAAGCGGGCAGCTGCCCGGCAAGCTGGCCGATTGCGAAGATAAAGACAGCAGCAAAACCGAAGTGTATATCGTAGAGGGCGATTCCGCCGGCGGCTCCGCCAAGGGCGGACGCGACCGGCGCTTCCAGGCCATTTTACCGCTGTGGGGCAAAATGCTCAATGTAGAGAAGGCCCGGCTGGATAAAGTGTATGGCAACGATAAGCTCATGCCGGTTATCACTGCGCTGGGCACCGGTATTGGCGA
>CAYYOY010000167.1:0-4755 GCA_964473265.1 uncultured Oscillospiraceae bacterium | reverse complement strand
CATACAAAGAAACACGGCAGCAAAACGCCGGGCTGGCGGTGTGCACCACCGGCTTTCAGCGGTGCAGCGCCGGGCATAGTTGGGGGCCGGGGCTGCGGCAGCATTTTTTAATCCACTACATTGCCGAGGGTGCTGGGAAACTATACATAAATGGCAAAAGCTATTGCCTAACCACGGGGCAGCTTTTTTTAATTCCGCCCGATACCCTGGCCAACTATGTTTCAGATAGCCACTTCCCCTGGGTGTATTACTGGGTAGGTTTTCAAGGGGTAGACGCCAACCGTCTGCTGGCTACCACCGGCCTTTCGCTGCGCCAGCCTGTGGCCAAGGGCAACACAGAAACACAGCGGCACTTTGCGGGCATTTTTAACAGCTATGGCCTAACCCACGAAAAAGATGCCGCCATGACCGGCCGCCTTTACCTGCTGCTGGCACACCTTATGGAATTGGGGCGCTGCCAAGCCCCGCCTGCCGGGGGGCAAAGCCGCCTATATTTCGAACAGGCGGTGGCTCTTATGCAAAACAACCTGACACACGACCTAAACGTAAGCCGCCTTGCGGCACAAATTGGCCTTTCCCGCAGCCAACTTTTTCGTGTGTTTAAGCGTGAAGCAGGGGAAGCACCCGTGCAGTTTTTGAAAAACCTGCGGCTGGATGCCGCCGCCGCCCTGCTGGCTGCAGGCAATGTTACCCCCACCCAGGCGGCCTATTCCGCAGGCTTTGAAGACCCGCTATATTTTTCACGTTGCTTTTCTAAAAAGTTTGGCTTGCCGCCCAGAGAATATCAAAGGCAGTTCCCCAACACCTAAAAAACGGCCCATTGACATTTGGACAACTTTTGCTATGATTTGAATTGTATAATACTGCTATAAAAAATGATGAGAAAGAAGGGTGCCTTGTGAACATTAGCTCTCAGCCGTTTGGCAAAACCCAAGATGGAACGGAAGTAACGCTCTGGCGCATACAAAACAGTAGTGGTGCGGTGGCCGAAGTGCTGGATTACGGCTGCACTGTGCGTTCGCTGTTGGTGCCCAATGCCACCGGCGGGTTTACGGATGTCTGCCTGGGGTACGACACCGTTGAGGAATATGAAAAGCACGACGGCTACCTTGGCGCGGTAATCGGCCGGTTTGCCAACCGCATTGCCGATGGCCGTTTTACGCTGGACGGCGAGGAATACACCCTTTGTGTAAACAACGCCAAGAACCACCTGCACGGCGGCGCAAAAGGCTTCGATAAATATGTGTGGCAAACCACCCCGGGGGAAGACAGCCTTATCTTTACCCGTACCTCCCCGCATATGGAAGAAGGCTACCCCGGCAACCTTTCGGTAGAGGTTGCTGTAGCCTTTACAGAAGATTGCAGCCTTAGCTTTACATATCGTGCCGTTAGCGACGCCAAAACCCCTGTAAACCTTACCAACCACGCCTACTTCCACCTTGGGGGGCAGGGCGCCGGCACAATAGACGACCATATGCTCACTCTGTACGCCCAAACCTTTGCCGAAAGCGACAGCGACTGTATGCCCACCGGCCGGCTGCTTTCGGTGGCGGGTACACCCTTCGATTTTACCGTTGCCAAGCCCATAGGCCTAGGTATACACCAGCCACATGCCCAGCTTTTGGCGGTGGGCGGCGGGTACGACCATTGCTACATATTAGAGCAAAAGGAAGGCATGCGCAAAGTAGCCCAGGTAACCAGTCCCAAAACCGGCATTACCATGACCGTAGACACCACCCTGCCGGGTGTGCAGTTTTATTCCGGCAATTTCTTAACCACGCGTGCGGGCAAGGGTGGCGCGGTTTACAATATCCACCACGGCTTCTGCCTGGAAACCGAATATATGCCCAATTATGCCGCCTTCGAGCAGTTCCCTTCCCCCGTGCTGCTGCCGGGGCAAGAGCACTATTCCCGCACAGTGTACAGTTTTTCTGTGGTAAAGGGGTAGGCGTGGCCTGCCCCGCCTAATTGGAATGCAAAGCAAACCATGAGGCCCCCGCAGAGCCGCAGGCTTTGTGGGGAGGAGGAGCAGCCGGCCTAAAAGCGAGCTTTTGCCCAAAGTTGCGCAGCAATGCAGGGCAAAAAATGGGGCCCCCGCAAAGCCGTAGGCTTTGTGGGGAAGAGGAGCAGCCGGCCTAAAAGCGAGCCTTTGCCCAACATTGCGTAGCAATGTTGGGCAAAACGAGCGGAAAAGGCCGTGCTGCGACGAGGACGTGCTGCGACGGGGCCGTGCTGCGACGAGGACGTGCTGCGACGAGGCCGTGCTGCGACGAGGACGTGCTGCAACGAGGATGTGCCGCAACGAAAGTAGGTAACTATGTACAAATTGGTAATTGTAGATGACGAGCAGGACGTGCGTCTGCGGCTGCAATCCCTAATACAAAAGGCCAACCACAGCTTTGAAATTGTGGGCCTGTTTGAAAATGGCATTGAAGCCTACGACGGCATCTTATCTCTCATGCCCGAGCTGGTCATTACCGACATTAAAATTCCCTACATAGACGGGCTGCAAACCATTAAGCGGGTGCGCGAGGTGCTACCCCTTATAAAAAGCATTGTCATCACCGGCTTTGATGAATTTGACTATGCCAAAGAGGCGGCCAACCTGGGGGTGCTGGCCTTTATCAGCAAGCCTTTGTCGCAAGAGGATGTGGAAAAGGTGCTGCGCAAGGCCGAGGAAGAGCTTAACCGGGAATTTTCTTTAAGCGAAAACCTAAAGCAGCTGGAAGATTTCCACCAAAAAAGCCTGCCGATTATCCGCGAAAACAACCTTTGCCGTCTGCTTGCCAAAGATGAGCCCAGCGAAGCCTTTATAAAAAAACTTGAAAACGACGGTATCGATTTAAACTACCCCTATATGGCCCTTGCCGTGGCCGATTTTGACGATTGCGACGCTGAATACGAACAGTTTGAATCTACCTTTACCGCTATTAAAATGCAATTTGAAGAGGATACTCGCCTTGCTGCCAATGTGTTTACCAAAGCCAACAAGCTGTATTTATTGCTAAAATCGCACAGTTGCTTCACCAGCGCTGAGCTGGAAAGCATGTTTTTGCTTATCATTTCGCAGGCCAAACGGTTTTATGGCACCTCGCTGAGTGTAGGTATTAGCCATATCTCTAAGGATGCACATAACTATAAGGCCATGAACACCAACGCTTTGAAGGCTCTGGAATACCGTTCTGTGTTTGGTGGAAGCAAAGTTTTCTTGTATAGCAACATTCAATCTGCCCAGCCCAAGGGCAGCAAAATTGAAGAAAGCGAATATAAAGAGCTACTGTATGCAATCAAACACAAAAGTCAACAGGAAGCCCAAGAAAAACTACAGGAACTAAAAAGCAAGGTGGCAGGCAGCGACCTTGCCGTCTATTGTTCCTACTATGTTTCCAACATCCTCAACAGCATAATTAATTCCTGCAACGATAACGACGCCCTCTTCGAGCACTATGCCGATTACGATATTTATAAACGCTATTTTGAATTAAAAACAATTGACGAAATATTTGCCAGCTTCGAGCAGCTTATTGATATTGTTTATAAAATTAATAAAACCTCCATGCAGCGGGCCATTGACCAAAACCTGCATAAAATAACCCGCTATATCGAGGCTAACTACACCAGCGTTGGCCTGTGCATGGAGAGCCTTTCAGAGCAAACCGGCCTTTCGGCCAGCTACATAAGCACACTTTTTAAAAAAGAAAACACCACCTTTGTAAAATTTTTAACCATGCTGCGTATTGAAAAGGCCAAGCAACTGCTGGCCCATTCCTCCAATAAAATTATTGATATTTCGGAACAGGTAGGCTATGCCGACCCCTACTACTTCAGCCACTGCTTCAAAAAATACACCGGAATTTCACCAAAAGAGTATCGTGCCCATGAAAACAAATGAAGCGCCGCGGCGGCAACATTCTATAAGCTTTTTTATATTAACCTGGGGCATCGGCATCATGCTACTGCTTACCGGGGCAATTTTCTTTACCACCAATTTCAGCTTTTCACGCAATACCCAAGAGGCAGTAATTTCGCAGATAAAAGAGCTTTCCAACCAAATTGTGTACAACTACGAAAACACCATTAACGCCATGATAGAAACCTCTAATGCCATGCAAATTTACATTGACAAGCTGGATATTCGCGAAGATAGCGAGCAGCTTTCGGCCTATTTTAGTGAAGTTGTGGGCCTGCGGCAAGAGATTTTAAATATTTCTGTCTACGACAACATCACTCAAACCTGCATGGCCTCTTCCAACCCTGCCGAAATTGGCCGGACGGTGGCCGAGCGGGACGTATGGTTTTTCGAGGCCAGCGAAGAGCCCAATATTCATGCCTTTTCGGTGCCTTATTCCGACACCTGGGACGAAAATTATAAATCCAACATCAGCAAGCAGATACGCTACAACCGTGGTGGTTCTACCGCTACACTAAAAATTGAAATTAGCTTCGATAGCTTTATTAGCCTGGTAGAAAAAACAAACTTTGGCAGCGGCGGGCATATCACCATTATAGACCCCGATTACAACCTGGTATATACCTCCCTGCTGGGCACCGGCACCCGCGAAGAACTGCAAATAATTCGCCAACAGGTGCTGGGAACGGTGCAAACCAAAATTAACGGCAGCAGCATCGTTGAAGAGCTAAAGCTCCAGCCGAAGCAGTATTTTCTCGTGTCGGCGCACCGGGAGGAAAACATCGACAACGAAAGGCATTTTCTTTCGCTGATGACGGCGTTGAATTAGATTGCCGCAACCTATC
>CAYYOY010000166.1:0-4772 GCA_964473265.1 uncultured Oscillospiraceae bacterium | reverse complement strand
GGGCGGCCATTAGCATGGTGGTGCCGCACAGGCCGCCGGCAATCATTACACGCTTCATGTTCTCCTCCAAAGCCCGGTGGGTTACTCCACCGAGGCCATTATCTTCACAATTTCACTGGGGCTTTTGGCTGCCCGCATGGCCAGCAGCGTTTCTTCCTCGCTGAAACATTCCATTAAACGGCGCAGGTCGTCCAGCTGCTTTTCAGGGTCGGAATTAGCCAATACAAATACCATTTCGGCTTGTAAAAGTTCTTGTTTATCGGCCATGTTGTAAAAGCCTACCGGGTTTTGCAGCACGGCCATGCCAATGCCGGTGTGCTGCACGGTACCTTTATTAGAATGGGGAATTGCTACAATTACCCCTTCTGTGGGCAGGCCGGTGGGGTATTGCTCTTCGCGGGCAATTACATGCTCGGCATAATCTAGCCCTACATAGCCGTTTTCTGCCATGCGGGCAACAATTTTACGTATGCAGTCGTCACGGTTATCGGCCTGCATTTCTAAAAGAATATTCTTTTCATCCAATACTATCATAGTTCCTCACACTCGGCAATGAATTTATGCCCGGTAAAAACCGGGGCGAGTATTCGGCATGGGGGTGTGCACAGAATGCACACCCCCATGCCATAGGTGCATCAGCAGGTTGTGAAAAAATTTATTTTAGGCCTTTAGGCCATAAGACCAAACAGCTTAACAAAGAGGAAGCCCAGCGGGTCGCCGCCCATGTCGAAGCTGGAGTTGAGCACACCCGGGTCGGCCAAGCCAAGGTTACCCATTGTAAGCGTATGTACTTGGGCGTTGGCGGTGGCCAGCAGCATAATAATGCCGCCCCATACAAGGGTGAACAGCACAATGCGGAAAACGTTGCCCTTTAGGAAGGGAGCAACCGCGCCGCACCAGTAGGGGATAACAGCCAGGCTGGCGATGGGAATGAGTGCATTGCCCGGCAGAAGAATGGCCAGCAGTACGGTAAGGGGGTAAAGCAGCACGGCAGAAGCCATAACCGAGGGGTGCCCCAGCAGGGCTGCGCAGTCTACCGCCACATATAGCTCGCGGCCTTCCAGCTTATCCTGTACAAATTCGGTCACGGCGTTGGCAATGGGAATTACGCCGTCGCAGAGCACCGAAACGGTCTTGGGCAGGAACACCATAAGAACACCAATCTGAATGCCCAGGTTAAGGAAGGCTGCATAGTCGTAGCCACCCAAAATACCCAGCACAATACCAATGATGGTGCCCATTACGCCCAGCTCGCCGGCAATACCCATAGTCTTGCGAATTGCTTCGGGCGAAGCATCGATATCGCGCAGGCCGGGAATCATCTCAATAAGCTTATTAAAGGGCTTGGCAAAGATAGCCAGGGTTGTAACGGTACAGGGCACCGAAATACCCGGCAGGCCGTTGAATTCCTGGTAGGTTTTGGCGGTCCAGTCGCCCACATAGGAGTTAATAACCAGGAAGAGAACGGCTGCAATTACGCCGAAGGTAATGTTGCCGCCGGTAACGGCCCATACAAAGCCGCCTACCACCTGGCCGTGCCACAGGCTCCAAATGTCGGTCCACATGGTCTTTACCAGGCCGGTAAGCACCATGACGGCATTTACGGCCAGAATAGCGATAAGAGTAAAGGCAAGGCCGGGCCAGGCAAAGGCCACGCCGGCAGAGCCCCAGCCCACATCGGTTACAACGGTGCTGGTGTTAAAACGCTCGGAAAAAGCGATAATAGCAGGGGTAAGGGTTGCGGTGGCATTGTTTACAATTACAAACAAACCTGCAAGGCCGATACCGGTATACAAACCACCACGGATACTTGCCTTTAGTCCGGCTTGGAATGCCAAGCCCAGAAGGCACATTACAATCGCTACCAGCACAGGGCCTCCAAGGCTGCCCAGTATGCCCGCAACTGTTGCGGCAAATTCAGTCATAAATACACACTCCCCATTTTAATCGGTTGGCTTCTGGCCCCTCCCGGTAGGCAACCCACCCACCGCTGCAGAAGCCGCGGACAATTAATCTTCGCGGTAGATCTCGTTCATAAGCGCCACAACCTGCTTTGTGGTTTCCTCTTTGGCTTTTTTAGAGCCAATAAGGTAGCTAAGCCCCTGCACCGACGGGGCACCAAAGCTCTCGTCAATTTGCGTCATCCACACCACCACCATGTTTTCCCGTCCCTTATAGGGGTCAAGATCAGCAACGGTAAGGTGTTTTACCTCAATGTCACGTACACCCTCTTTTTCCAACAGCTCCAGAATTTTCATACGGGCGTTGTTCGAGGTGTTGATGCCTGCACCGCAGACACACAGAATCAATTTGTTTTTAGCCATGTTCTGCCTCCTTTCAAACTTTTCACAATCGTGATACTCCGGCATAAATGCCGCAGGATGTACCAATGTAAAGCCGGCAGGCTAACCCTGGCCTGCCACCGCAATGGCAGCAATGTCATCCACAACCAGGGTGTTAATATACCCCCCCTTGGCTGCCGCCAGAATAGACTGACGTTTATCGGCCCCAGCCGAAATGCCCATGCGTATTGGAATATGCTTGAGGTATTCCAGAGGAATGGTAACCATACGGCCACTAAGCATGGTTTGGGCAGGCCTACCCTCGGAGGTAAGGCGGTGGCCACAAATGTCGGCGGCATACCCCTGACGCACCAGCTCTTCCGATTGCTGTAAGGTAATATAGCCGCCCAGGTAGGTGGCGCTCTTTTCCGGAATATCTGAACCCAGCCCCACAATTACCATGTCCATATCCCGCATGCGTTGGAAGTACTCTTTGTTGTCGTCCTGCATAATCATGCCGGCAAGCAGCGCGCTGTTCACCACCATGGGGTATTGCAGCAGCCGATAGGGCACGCACATTTTATGGGCCAGGCGCTTGACAAGCTCACGGCCGTCTAAAATGCTGTCGGAGATATGCATGCCACCGGTAATCTGCATAAGTTCTACGCCGCTGGCAGAAACCTTGCCTTCGTAGGCATCTACCATACAGTCAGCCGTGGACCCCCACTCAATGCCTATCAGCATGCCGTCGTGCACATGCTCGCGCAGAAAGCGGGCGGCGGCCCGCCCCACGGCGGCCTTCGGGCTTTCCTCGGCAGAGGGAGAAACCACAATTACCCGTTTTAGCCCCAAACGCTGGGAAAGCTCTTGCTCCAGCTCTTGGTGCAGGCTGGGGTATTCACTAATTTGAAAACGTACTATTTTTAAGTTTTTTGCCAGCGTAAGCATGCGCGAAACCTTGGAACGCGAAATGCCCATGGTGACAGAAATTTCTTCCTGCGAAAGGCCGGCTACATAATATAGCTTGGCTACGCGGACAAGATTTTTACGGTTGGTGTAGTGATCCATGCCATCCTCCCGGCGAAAGCAGGCTACCGATATTCGCCAAACTCCCGTCCGTATTCATACATCTTAAAGAAGTTTTCAACGGGTACATCATCTTGGAAGTGGTTGGACGGCGAGAAAATATAGCCACCGCCCGGTGCAAAGGCCTCTATGCGGGTTTTGCATTCCTGCCGCAGCTGTTCCAGTGTACCGGGAACGGCCTTTTGAATATCTACACCGCCATGGAACACCAGCTTTTCGCCGTATTCGGCCTTTAGTTCAGAAGAATCCATTCCTGTGGCCAAAGGCTGCAGAGCACTTAAAATTTCTACCCCAGCATCAATGAAATAGGGAATAAGCTTGCGCACGCTACCGCAGCTGTGCAAGAAAATCTTTACATTGGGCGCAGCCTGCTTTATGGCCGAAAACAACCGGCGGTGGGGCTCTAAAAAGAATTCTTCAAAGCATTGGGGCGAAATAAAGGGGGCCGACTGGGTTCCGAAATCAGAAGCGAATTCCAGCCATTCAATGTAAGGCGCAATGGGCTTTACGTAGAATACATTGAGCTCTATGAGTAGGTCGGTAACTTTGTTAATGAGTGCAGTGGCAAACTCGGGGTCTATGTATAAATCCATAAGGAACTGTTCAATGCCGCGAAGGTATTGGCAAAGCTCAAAGATAGTGCCCGAGGTGGCGGTGGTTGCGGTAATGGCGAAATCTGTTTGCTCATACCAGTTCTTAGCGCGTTCAGCCAGGCCGCGGATACGCCCTTCGTCCTGCATTTTTGGCCAGTTATAATTTTCAAGGTCTGCTAAGGTGGCGTTGGCCAGCGGATGCAGTGTAAAGCTGGGGTGCTTGCCAGCCATTTTACGGCCTACGCCCCACTCATCTATGATGTTGCCCTGCTCGTCGGTGTAGCTTTTAAAGCCATCGGGCTTCCCAATGTTGATATGGCGAAAATCGGAACCTACTTTATCGCTAAGTGCGTAATCCTCATATTCCGAGGTGGAACCGGGGCGGATATGCTCGCCTAGCTGACTTTCACCAATGGTTTGCATTAGGCGCAGGTAGAAGTTTGTGTTTAAACGGCTGTCGGAACCCCATAAATCCATGGGAACGCGGTCGGGTTGGCGGTGGCTGGCTGCCAGGCGCACCCTTTCTCTGCTGGTCATTCGTAATATCCTCCTCGGTTAATGCCAAAATTATTACACAGTGCATTTGCACAATTGTGCAAATTGCATTCCCTTGCCACAATTATACTGTTGGCTTATCAAAACACTTTATGATAATTTTTTTATTTTTATAATTATTTTTAACTAAAACTACAGGATATTGCAAAAAATACGATTATTTTACAAAGGTAGTTATACTAAAGGGTATCAAATTCAACTAAAAAAACGCTTAAAACTAGCAAAACTAACAAAACGAATGCAATTTGCACATTTG
>CAYYOY010000165.1:0-4779 GCA_964473265.1 uncultured Oscillospiraceae bacterium | reverse complement strand
CATAGGCCGTATCATGCTGGATTTTGCCGCCCGTTCCAGTGTACCGGTGGGGGTACATCTCGACCACGGCGCAAGCCTTGCTATGTGTATGCAGGCTATTCGCATGGGCTTTACTTCGGTAATGTATGATGCATCTGAAAAAAGCTTTGAGCAAAACCTAGAGGAAACTGCACGTGTGGTAGAGCTTGCGCACGCTGTGGGCGTTTCGGTAGAAGCCGAGCTGGGGCATATGTTTACTTCAGAAATTGGCGGCGGCGAAGGCAGGCCGGGTAGCCGGCCGCGTAGCCCGCAGGACGCCTACACCAACCCCGCGCAGGCACAACAGTTTGTGCGGCAAACCGGCGTGGATGCACTGGCTATCTCGTTTGGTACAGCCCATGGCGTGTATTTAACCGAGCCCGTGCTCGATTTAGGCCGGGTGCGCGAAATTCGCCAAGCGATTGATACCCCGCTTGTAATGCATGGCGGTTCGGGCGTTTCGGACGACGATTTTCGTACAGCCATAACAAACGGTATAACTAAAATAAATTATTACACATACATGGCCATGGCCGGCGCCGAAAGCGCAGTGGCCTACCTGGCCGGCAAACAGCCCGGCGAAAAGCTTTTCTTTCACGATATTGCACTGGCGGGCCTGGCCGGCATGAAGGAAAATGTGCGCCAGGCACTGCAGGTATTCAGTAACCGCATAGCCTGCAAAATATAGCCGGCGCATAATTCGTATACTCTTGGCGCAAATGGTCAAGCTAAGCACAACAGCAAACAATGGAGGGACAACATGTCGGTAGCAATTATTACAGACAGCACCTGCGATCTGCCCGAAAAGCAGGTACAAGCACTGGGTATAACCGTGCTGCCCCTTACGGTAATTATTGACGGTAAGGAATATCTAGACGGCATTACCATGACGGCCGAAGAATTTTACATTCGCCAGGCAGCCAGCAAGGAACTGCCCACCACCAGCCAAGTGACAGTGGACGCCTTTACCAACGCCTTTACCCAGGCGCTGGCGGCCGGCCACGAGGTGGTGTGCATTACCCTTAGCAGCAAGCTGAGCGGCACCTACCAATCGGCCGTTATTGCTAAACAAGGGTTGACCAGCGATAGCGATAAAATTCACCTGGTAGATTCGCAAAGCGTTACGTTGGCGTTGGCGCTGCTGGTGCAGCACGCCTGCAGACGGCGAGATGAAGGCACAGCTGCCGCCGCTCTTGTCGCCGAGCTAGAGGCCCTTATACCCAAGCTGCGGCTCTACGCCATGATTGATACCCTGAAATATCTGCAAAAGGGTGGGCGGCTTTCGGCTGCCAGCGCCGTAATGGGCACCATGCTGGGCATAAAGCCTATTATTCATATTGAGGATGGCGAAGTGAAGGTCTTTCACAAAGCGCGTGGTGCCAAGGCGGCACTTTCGTGGATTGTGCAGCATGTAGAGCAAAGCAACCACGACATTGCCGATAAGGGCGCCAGCTTTGGCCACAGCAACGCCCCGGAGCAAATGCAGGCGCTTATACAAGAGGCCGGTAAGCTGGCCGGCAAAAACCCCATTCAGTGCTGCATTGGCGCAGTGGTGGGTACCCATGCCGGGCCGGGCTGCACCGGTATGGCTTTTTTTGAAAAATAGCTGACTGCCAGGGTGGTAATGGGCGGTAGGAAAGGTCTGCGCACGGCCCGCGCACCGCAAAGGCGGCAGGCCGGCCAATTCTGCATGCAAGCATGGGGGAAATTCCCGTTACGGGAATTTCCCCCATGCTTGCATTTGCCGCCACAGGCGGCAAGCGGCCCCGGCAGGTAAATCTGTGAAGATTTGCCTGCCGGGGCCGCGCAGAATTCGCCAGCCTACCGCCTTTGCGGGCGTGGGGCCTTTAGTGCTTGTTGAGCGCCGAGGTTTCAGCCATCCAGCTGCCAAAAGTATCGTAGGCCTTTTGGTACTGTGCAAAATACTGCTTATAAATTTCGTGGTTGGCCGCAATGGGCTCAATGCGCTTGCTATACTGCACCATAGAAGCCACAGCTTGGTCAAAATTGGGGAACAGCCCAGCCGCAACGGCCGCCAGAATGGCCGAACCCAGCGTGGGCGATTGTGGGTTCTTGGGCACATTTACCACCACATTGCTCACATCGGCGTGAATTTGCATAAACAGCTCGCTGTTGGTGGTGCCGCCACCCATGTAAACCTCGGTTACCGGGAAGCCCGCCCGCCTGAAGGACTGAAAGACGTTTTCAGTGCCGTAGGCCACGCCTTCCATAATGGCGCGGAAAATATGCGCCTGGGTGTGGCCCAGCGAAAGGCCATAAATCATGCCGCGCACGTTGGGGTCGGTGTAGGGGGTACGGTTGCCCTGCCACCAATCCAGTACCAGCAGGCCATCCGAGCCGGGGGCAATTTTGGCAGCCTCACGGTTGAGTATGGCATAGGCGCCTTCGGGCTGTAGGTCTAAATCTTTACAGAAATACCGCTTAAACCAGCTTACAATTGAGCCACTAGAGGTTTGCCCGCCCTCAACTATGCCCGAACCTTTAATAATAGCATCGGGGAAGGGGCCAAACACACCCTCGCGGGTATATTTATACACATCGGTAACACCCATAATTAAGTGAGAAGAGCCGGTAATGAGCGCAACCTTGCCGGGCTTAATAACGCCTAAACCAAAGTTGCCAATGTAAGCGTCAATGCCGCCCTGGCCCACAATGGTGTTTTCACTCAGGCCCAGATGCTCGGCAGCCTCTTTGGTAAGAGTGCCAATGTTATCGCCAAGGTAACGAACTTCCTGGGGGAATTTTTCCAGTGCGTCGCCCAGGCCAATCTTCTCGTAAAAACCCTTGGGGAAGCCGCCGTTGGGCACATCGTAATACCAGCGCACAGCCATGTTGTCCACATTGCCCAGCCACTTGCCGGTAAGCTTAAAGGTAATCCAGTCGGCATATTCGCAGAGCTTTTCGGCCTTATGGTAATTTTCCGGCTCGTGCTTTTTTAGCCACAGCGCTTTGCAGGGCATCCATTCAGCAGAAACCTTGCCGTAGCCGTTAAACTTTAAAGCATCGTCACCGGTGCTGCCAATAAAGGCGGCTTCATCGGCGGCACGCACGTCCATCCAAATAAGCGAATTACGCAGGGGTGTACCATCGTTCATGCAAAGCAGCACACTGCAGCAGGTAAGGTCGTAGCTTAGCGCCACAATTTCTTCTTTGCGTATGCCGGAAGTAGCCAGTGCCTTGCGCACGCTCTGCCCCAGGCAATTCCACCAGTCGGCGGGAGATTGCTCAGCCCAGCCCGGATGCGGGTGGTGTGTAGGATATTCAGTAGCCGCAAACACAATTTCGTTGCCTTCTAAATCGTAAATGCCTACGCGCATGCCGCCCGTGCCGCCGTCAAAGCCGAGTACATATTGTTTGCCCAATGCTTTTCCCTCCTGAGTTTTATTGCTCTTATTATAACAAAGTGAGGGAATAAAGTAAACGTTTGCTGCGTTTTAGGGTAATAATGCACAAAAAGAGTTACTGTTTTTTTACGCCCTGGCAAAGGCTTATTAAATACCGCGGAAAATTAAAGCCCAGGCAGTAAAGGCCACCGGCATAACTAAGGATGCCCACACCAAAGGCCAACACCAGCGCTGCAATTTCGCCCAACCCGGCCGCCATTTTATATACAGTAAAGGCCAGAAAACCCCCTGTACAGGCCGATACAATGGGCAGCAGCAGCCAGTTGCCCCAGCGCATTTTCAGTTCGGCCCGGCCCACCGCCAGCCAGATGCTTAGCAGTGCGGTAACCACTGCGCCTATAATATAGCCCAGCAGCACACCATAAATGCGCAGGTTGGGGCTGGCGGCGGCAAACCAGGTAATAGCCAGCTGCGCAAGGCAGCCTACAATGCCAAACACCACCAGCTGCGTTTGGCAGCCAATGCCGCTTAGCACCGCACTAATAACTACCTCATAGTGAATAAATATGGAAAAAAGCACAATCAAACCCATATAGAGCAGGCTTACCTGCTGGTTGTAGAGCAGCACCGAAAGCGGCCGGCCCAGTATCAGCAGCAGCGTGGCCGAAGGAAAGGCCACCATGCCGGCAAACTGCAGTGCCTTACCAGCCTTGCGGCGCACCATGGCAGGGTTTTCCAGGGCTACACCCTGCGAAAGCTTGGGCACCAGCACGGTGGAAAGGGGACGTGTGAAAATGGCCGGCATGAGCACCAGCGGTAAAATCATGCCCGAAAGCACGCCAAATTCGGCCAGGGCCGCCGCGTGGCTCAGGCCAGAAGCCTCCAGGCGCGGGGGAATAATTAGCGCGTTTACAGAATCAAGCAGGCTCAGCAGCACACCGGCGCCGCACACCGGCGCGGCAAAGGCCACAATTTTACGCAGCAGGCCATCCCCCCGCTTGCGGGGCGGGTAGCCACGAGCAGTGCGCCCCCACAGCACCACCAGCAGCGAGGAGCTTACAATTTCCGCCAGCACCATGCCGCACACCACCAGTGCCGCCGCTTGGGCTGGGTTTTGTGGCTGAAAATAGAGCAGTAGGCCAATTACGGCGCCTATGCGCACAATCTGCTCTATAAGCTCGCTGGCAATGGGGCACGAAACCTTGTTTATGCCGTAGAACCCGCCCTTTAAAATGTTTTCCACCCCGGTGAAAAGCAGGCAGGGCAGTAACAAAAGCAGAGCGGTGCGGGTGCGAATATCCCCCAGTAGCACCGCCGCAATGGGTTCTGAAAAGGCCACCACCAGCGGGGCAAGCAGTGTAAACAACACCAAAAAACAGCCTATGCAAAGCTTGGC
>CAYYOY010000164.1:0-4808 GCA_964473265.1 uncultured Oscillospiraceae bacterium | reverse complement strand
CCAATGCCGGGGGTCTGCTCGTTTTCACCCAATGCCACACCGGCCAGGCTACCGTCCTCATTGATGCCTACGATTACGTCCATACGTTCCTCTTCGTAGCCCACAACGTTCAGCACAATAATTGTGCCGCCACTGGCTGAGGTATAGGCAGCCTTGGTGTCTTCAATGGTAATTTCGGTAAGCTCTTCACCCGGGAAGATAGTTTCAAGTGGGTCTACCTCTTCTTCTTTGGGCACTTCCACACCCGCCAGCGCACCGTAGGCCTGGAAGGCAATACCCACTGCCTTTTTGAAGGCGGTGGAGGTAACGGTAGCACCGGAAACGGCTTCAACGCCCTCAAGGTTCATATCCTTGCCTTTGTATTGGTCGGTATAGGCAGGCTCGCCGCATTTGCTACCCAGGCCGGGGGTTTCCTGGTTTTCCATCATTTTCACGCCGGCTATTGTACCGTCGGAGGTAATGCCTGTCATAACATACACCAAGCCGCCGTAGCCCTTAGCAAAGCTTATGGCAACATAGCCTGCGCCATTGTTGGCCTTATGAATGCTCTGCAGGCCTTCAATGCCTGAAGGTTGTTCCAGCGTGAAGGCGTCTGCCTCGGGCAGAACCTCCAGCTTGGCTTGGTCTTCCTTGGCCTGCGCAGCCTTCTCAATAAACGGTTTGGTATATGCGTAGGTGGCCGAAAGCGCGCCTGCCACCACCAGGCAAATGAGTGTAAGCACCAGTGTAGGAGCAATCCATTCTTTTAAAAGCTTCATTTCTTAACTCCTCCAAACGGTTTGGTTTTGGTAAGGGTATCAATATATGGGGTAAGCGTATTCATAAGCAAAATAGCGAAGGATACACCCTCTGGGTAGGCTCCGTACACACGAATGAGCATGGTTACCACACCGCAGCCCACGGCAAATACCGCCTTGCCCTTTTCGGACATGGGTGAGCTGGAATAATCGGTAGCCATGTAGATAGCGCCTATCATAAGGCCGCCGGAAAGCAGATGTACGGCAACGTTTTGCTGCAGCACAAGGGCAAGAAGAGCCACCGTTCCCAGGTATACCAGCGGAGTGGTTGCGGTAATCACCTTGCGGTATACCAGGTAGCAGCCACCCACCAGCAGTGCCACCTTAGAAACCTCGCCAATGCAGCCGCCCATAAAACCCAGCGCCATTTGGTAGTAGTTGGGAAGCTCGGCAAGGTTGCCCGAAGCCAGCAGCGCCAACGGGGTAGCCCCCGAAACCAGCTCTGCCACCTGCCAGCTGTCGGGTGCGGTCATGTGCGGAATCAGCCAGTTGGTCATGGGCTTGGCAAATGAAATAAGCAGCACACAGCGGGCCAGAATGGCAGGGTTAGCAAAATTCTGGCCAATACCGCCAAACAGACACTTGGCTACCAGAATGGCCACCGCGCTACCCAGTACGGCCATCCAAACCGGCAGAGTTACCGGCAGGTTCATAGCCAGCAGCATGCCGGTAACAACAGCGCTAAGGTCGCCAATGGTAGTGGGCCGGCCTGTCCAGCGGGTGAAAATATATTCAAACAACAGGCTGCTGGCAATACAAGCAACCGTGAGCACCAGGGCGCGCAGCCCGAACACATAGATACCCACCAGCAGCGCGGGAATAAGGGCAATGATAACCTCGCGCATAATGGAGGAGGTGGAAGCCTCGTCCCGGAAGTGCGGTGAGCAACTGACAGTAAGCTTATTCCTCAATGTGGTTCACCCCTACTTTGTATTCTCTCGCAGCATTTTTTTGGCCAGCTTGTTGGTGATTACCAAATGACGCTTAGCCGGGCAAACAAAGGCACAGCAGCCGCATTCAATGCACAGGTCGGCCTTCAGCGCTTTAAGCGACTGCACATCCCCCGTGTTCATGCTTACCTCCATGGCTCTGGGCATAAGGTCCATGGGGCAGGCACGGGAGCAGCGCCCGCACCGAATGCAAGCGGTTTCAAATTCGCTGAGCACCATTTGCTGCGAAAATGCCAGCACGGCGTTATTGTTTTTAATCAGGGGCATGTCGTCCTCGTAAACGGTAATGCCCATCATGGGCCCGCCCATAAGCAACTTGGCGGGGGGCTGGCTATAGCCGCCGCAGAATTCTATAATATCGGCAAACGAGGTGCCCAGCAGGGCCGTTACATTTTGGGGGTTGGCAACCGCATCGCCCTCTACTGTTATATTGCGCGAAATAAGCGGCATGCCTGTTTCAAGGTATTTCGCCAAGGCAATTACAGTATTTACATTGGCCACGATAACGCCGGCATCGGCCGGGAGCTGGCCCTGGGCAATTACCCGGCCGGTGCACTCATACACCAGCACCTTTTCTGCCCCCTGCGGGTATTTCGATTTTAAGGAAACCACTTTCCAGCTGCTGTTGCCTGCAAAGGCCTTGGTAACATGTTCTATAGCCTTGGGTTTGTTATCCTCAATGCCGAGCACTACGCTTTTGAAGCCCAAGGTGCGCTGCAGAATTTCTATACCCTTAATAAGAAAATCGGTTTCGTCCAGCATGGCACGGTAGTCAACCGTAATATAGGGCTCACATTCCGCACCGTTGAGCACCAGTGTATCCACCTTTTCGGGGTTGCGGGGGTTAAACTTAATGTGCGTGGGAAAGCCTGCGCCACCCAGGCCCACCAGGCCGGCGTTTCGCATGGCAGCCAGCAGGTCTTCCTTGCCGGAAACAGAAGGCGGTTTTACGCTTTCATGCGGGGTTTGCAGTGTATCGGGCTCAACAACTACGTTTTTACACTTTACGCCGGTTGGGGTTACCATCTCTTCAATGGCAGTAACCTTGCCCGAAACGCTTGAGAAGATCGGTACGCTGAGGAATGCCTCGCTGTCGCCAATGCGCTGGCCTACCTGAACTGCATCCCCCACCGCGACCAGAACATCGCAGGGCTGGCCCATATGCTGCAGCATGGGAATGGCAACCCGGGCTGGTACAGGCATTGCAACAGGCTGCAAATCCTGCGTGTTCTTCAGGTGGGGCACATGTATGCCGCTAAGATGTTTTTTGCTCACAGCAAATCCTCCCACTATTTATATAGATATATATGCAAATGCTCGAGAGCAGGAATAACAACCCGTAACAGTAGGCCGGTGGCAATACCCATAGCAACACCTGAAAGCAGCATGACGGGCAGATAATAAAGCGCGTAGGCGCTTTGCAGCACCAGCACAGACATGCCAAGCTGGCCCAGGTTGTGGCCAACCGCCCCGGCAATGCTTAAAAACAGGGTGTCGAGCCTGCCTTTTGTCCAGGCTCTGAGCAGGAGCATAATACACACCGAAAGCAACCCGCCCGTAAGGCTCATGGCGGCGGCAAGAGGGGCACGCAAAATAAACACAAAGGCCGATTTCAGCACTGCAACCGCAATTGCCTGCTTTGCCCCTAAAAAGAAGACGGCATACATAACCGCAACATTGGAAAGGCCCAGCTTTACCCCCGGCGGCAAAAAAGGCAGCACGGGCAGCATGCCCTCGGCAATGGCCAACACAACGGCCAATGCCCCCAAAAGCCCCAAGAAGCAGATTTCGCGAGCTTTGCTGCGGCCGGTATTCTTTTGTGGCAAAGCTGCACCCCCAAAAAGCCGCCTATGCGGCATTGCGCCAAAGGTGGCGCAGCCCGGTTTTCGAGTGCAGACAAACCCCTTGCCGTGCTACCCTATAAACCGTAAACTCCGTCATCCCTTGGCGCAGATTGTGTTGTACTACAAAAGGCTGTATAGGAGAGGGCTAGTCGTCATCCCCGCAGCAGCTGCAACCCTCAACATCCAGGTCAAACTCCAGAAGTTCGCCACAGTTGGGGCAGTTCATTTCCCCATCTTCCAGCATTTCTTCGTTGATGCAAATTACATCGCCGCAAGAGGGGCATTCCACCTCGTAAATATCCTCATTATCCTCTTCGTCGTAAAAATCGTCCTCGAGAACGCTTAAATCTTCATCAATTTCATCAATCTGGGAGGAAAGCTCGTTCATGCCATCGTCCAGGTCCTCAATGGTAAGGGCAATGTCCTCCAGAGTGTCAATTACGGCCAGCATTAGCTTGCCTTCGTCCGAGCTTTCTTTAACCTTCATGCCCTCGGCCAAGCCTTTAAGATAGGCAACTTTTTCTGTAATCGTCATGATAATACCTCCCTTTCTGTTATGCACGTTCCATATATTCGCCAGTGCGGGTGTCTACACGAATGGCATCGCCGGGGTTGATAAACAGCGGCACCTTAATTTCGGCGCCGGTTTCCAATACGGCGGGTTTGGTTACGTTGGTGGCGGTGTCGCCCTTGAAGCCGGGGTCGGTTTCGGTAACAACAAGCTCCACAAAGAAGGCAGGCTCTATGCCGAACACAACGCCCTTATAGGAAAGAACCTTTACAGTGGTGTTTTCCTTTACAAACTTAAAGTTATCGCCCAATTTATCTTTACCAATGGGGATATTTTCGTAGGTTTCGCTATCCATAAAGTAGTAGAGGTCGCCATCGGCATAGAGATATTCCATATCCTTGCGTTCCACATAGGCCGGCGGAAACTTTTCAGAGGGGTTGAAGGTGCGTTCCACAACCGCGCCGGTGATTACGTTGCGTATCTTTGTACGGACAAAAGCAGCACCCTTGCCGGGCTTTACATGCTGGAACTCGATAATTTGAAAGACATTGCCGTCAATGTCAAAGGTGACGCCGTTGCGAAATTCGCCTGCAGAAATCATAAATTGAACCTCCAATAGTTTTGTCGCCAGGCATGCACTTGCATGTATCGTTTAATATTGTATACGAAAAGTTTTCATTTGGCAAGGGCTGGCGGAAAAGCAAGT
>CAYYOY010000163.1:0-4814 GCA_964473265.1 uncultured Oscillospiraceae bacterium | reverse complement strand
AAACCGTTACCCCTTCTCGGTGGCCGCCATCCTATGAAAAAACACCGTAAAAGATGACAGCAGGCAGCCATTTTACCGAAAAATATTCTTTAGGGCAAATTTGCCCGGGTGCAAACTGTTTTGGTTCGGCACTGCCACAGAGCGGCGGAAGCCTGGTGCGCAAGTGTTGGGGAAAACCGTTACCCCTTCTCGGTGGCCGCCATCCTATGAAAAAACACCGTAAAAGATAACATTAGACAGTTGTTTGTGTACCTTTGTCATATTATACCACTTTTGGTGCGGAAAGCAACAGTAGGCAAGCCAGCCCTGCCGCCCAAGAACGAAAATAAAGTATAGCAAAATAATTTGTTATTTTTTATCAAACATATGGTACTATAAAATAAAAGCAAATGAAAGGGGATGCCCCCATGCAGACACAAATGTTGCAAATGCAGGATGCTGTTCCCATTAAGGTAGCACGCTGGGAACCCCAAGGCCCGCCTATGGGCGTGGTGCAGCTGCTGCACGGCTTTGGCGAGCATTTACAGCTATACGAAAGCCTGGCAGAGCAGCTTACCCGTCAGGGCTATGCCTGCGTTACGCACGACCAGCGCGGCCATGGTGAAATGCCGGGGCTAGACGAGCGGCAGTGCCACCGCCGCTTTGGCATAGCGCCAAACTATGAGACTTTTTTAAGCGACATAGACACCGTTCGTTCGCACATTGATGGTTGGCACCCGCAGCTGCCGGTGTTTTTGTATGGCCACAGTATGGGCGGCAACATAGCGCTAAGCTATCTGCTTAGGCGCACCCAGCAAAGGCACCAAAAGGTAGTATTAGAAACACCTTGGCTGCGCCTGCATGAGCAGGAAAAGCAAAGCCCACCCATGGTAAGGGTGGCCGCAAGGGTGCTGGGTGGGATATCCCCCAAAATTGTCTACCCCACCAAGCTGAATATCGATGCAATCTCGCGCGATACACAGTATGTAGCACAGCTAAGGCGCGACCCGCTCTTTCACAACCGCCTTTCGTTCCGGCTTATAACGCAAATTATGGACGCTGGCGAAGCCGCCCTGGCAAATGCCCAAAGGCTCACACTGCCCACACTGCTGCTGTGCGCCGGGCAGGATAAAATTGTCTGCCCCCAGGCAATACGAGAGTTTGCAGCCAAGGCTGGGCCCAATGTTGTGCTGGAGGAATACCCCGAGGGCTACCACGCCCTGCATAATGATACCAACCAGAGCCAAGTAATTGACAGGGTGGTTTCATTTTTAGAAGGCTAACCTTTTATATTGGCTATAAGCATATCTCGCTTGGAAACAATAATTGGCAGTTTAAACGTGGCCAACTGTGCTTTGCCTGGATGTACTACCTTCCAACAACAAGCGCTCATAAAAAGCTATAAACCGCCACGGCAAGCGTTGCCGTGGCGGTTTGTGTTTGTTTGGGTGGCTTATTCGCCCATGCTCTGGCGCGATTGTTCAATCATCATGTCTTTAATCTTCATCAGGCGGGCAAGGTTGCTGCGTTCGTTTTCATCCAACTTCATGGCAATGTAGCGGATGGTTTCCTGCAACGAGGGAATTTGCACATATTCCAGCGCGTTTACACGCCGGCGGGTTTTTTCAATTTCCTCAGCCAGCAGCTGGGCGCTTTTTTCCATTTGTGCCAGCTCCAGCAGGAAGGGCAGTACCTCTTGCAAAGCGGCTACAGAATCGTCCAGTTCGCCCGAGGTAGAAGCAAAGCCGTAGGAATAGATATCCTCGCCGGTGCTGCCGCCATAGGAAAACACCGGCACGTTTACGCTCATAATGTTCTTGGAGCCAACCTCTAGCTCTACGCTGCTTTTGGGCAGCATAAGGGCCTCTTCCATAAGCTGCGGGCTCATAACGGCGCTGGCCACCACAAACCCCTCGTAAACGCCGGCAATAAGCTGCTCTACTTTTTCGCGCAGCTCTTTGTTGCGGCGCACCAGCTCAAGGAATTTTTTCATAAGGTCGTCGCGCTTATCCTTGAGCAGCTTGTGGCCGCGCATGGCGGTTTTCAGGCGCTTCTTCAGGCGAGTAAGCTCCATGCGCGTGGGGTTTACGTTCAAGCGTGCCATTGCGTTCCCCCCTTTTATTTGCCCATATATTTATCAATATACTCTGTCTTGATACGTTTAAGCTCGGTTTTGGGCAGAATCGAGAGCAGCTTCCAGCCGAGATCTAACGTTTCGATAATGCTGCGGTTGGTTTCGTAGCCCTGCGAAACATATTGGCGTTCAAATTCGTCGGCAAACTTGGCATAAAGCTTATCTACCTCGGAAAGTGCCGCCTCGCCCAGAATGGTCATAAGCTCTTTGGCGTCCTTGCCGCGGGCGTAGGCCGAAAACAGCTGGTTCATGGTGTTGGCGTGGTCTTCGCGGGTTTTGTCGGGGCCAATGCCTTTATCCTTCAAGCGGGAAAGCGAGGGCAGTACGTCGATAGGCGGGGTAATATTCTTGCGGTAAAGCTCGCGCGAAAGAATAATCTGCCCTTCTGTAATATAGCCGGTAAGGTCGGGCACGGGGTTGGTTTTATCGTCTTCCGGCATGGTGAGGATAGGAATCATGGTAATAGAGCCTTCGCTGTCGTACTTACGGCCGGCACGTTCATACATAGTGGCAAGGTCGGTGTAGAGGTAGCCGGGGTAGCCGCGGCGGCCGGGCACTTCCTTGCGGGCGGCCGAAACTTCGCGCAGCGCTTCGGCGTAGTTGGTAATATCGGTGAGGATAACCAGCACGTGCATGTTCTTTTCAAAGGCCAGGAACTCGGCGGCGCTCAGCGCCATACGGGGTGTGGCGATACGCTCGATAGCCGGGTCGTTTGCCAGGTTGATAAAGAGCACGGTGCGGTCGATAGCGCCGGTGCGGCGGAAATCGTTAATAAAGAAATCGGCCTCTTCAAAGGTGATACCAATAGCGGCAAACACCACCGCGAAGCGCGATTCGCCCCCCAGCACCTTGGCCTGGCGGGCAATTTGCGCCGCCAGCTTGGCGTGCGGCAGGCCCGAGCCCGAAAAGATAGGCAGCTTCTGGCCGCGCACCAGGGTGTTCAGGCCGTCTATGGCCGAAACGCCTGTTTGAATAAATTCGTCCGGGTAGGTGCGGGCGGCGGGGTTCATGGGCATGCCGTTGGTATCTACCCGGCGCTCGGGAATAAGCTCGGGGCCGCCGTCAATGGGTTTGCCCATGCCGGAAAAGATACGCCCCAGCATATCTTCCGAAACGGCCAGTTCCAGCCCGCGCCCGAAAAAGCGCACCTTGGAATGTTCCAAGTTAATGCCGGCGGAGCTTTCAAACAGCTGCACCAGCGCATTGGAACCATTTACCTCCAGTACGCGGCAGCGGCGCACTTCACCGTTGGGCAGCTCAATTTCGCCCAGCTCGTTGTAGGTTACGCCCTGCACTTCCTTCACCAGCATCAGGGGGCCGGCAACCTCCTGTATGGTGCGATATTCCTTCATCATTACGCGGACGCCTCCTCTTTCAGCTGGCGAAGCTGCCGTGCCAGCTCTGCACCGGTTGCCGCCAGATATTCGTCAATTTCTGCCTCGCTTACATACTTGGTACGGGCAATGGCCTCGCGCACCGGCAGGTCAATGAGCTTATCTATGCCCACCATGGCTTCCAGTGCTGTTTTGCCCTCATAGTAGTAAGCCAGCACCAGCTTGAGCATACCAAACTGCTTTTTCAGCGAGGTGTAGGTGTCTACGTCATCAAAGGCGTTTTGCTGCAGATAGTCTTCACGAATAGACCGCGCAGCCTCTAGGGTAAGGCGGTCGGGGGCCGAAAGCGAATCGTAGCCTACCAGCTTTACAATTTCCTCCAGCTCGCTTTCCAGCTGCAGCAGTGTTTGGGTTTCCACCAGATATTTCATCCAGTCTTCCGAAACATTTTTCTCCAGCCATTCGCCAATTTTATCGATATATAGTGAATAGGAGGTAAGCCAGTTGATAGCGGGGAAGTGGCGCTTATAGGCAAGGGCGGAATCGAGCCCCCAGAACACCTTTACAATACGCAGGGTGGCCTGTACAACAGGGTCCGAAAGGTCGCCGCCTGCCGGCGAAACAGCGCCAATGGCGGTGAGAGAGCCTTCGCGGCCGTCGCTGCCGTTGCAAATAACGCGGCCGGCACGCTCGTAAAATTGTGCCAGACGGCTGGTAAGGTAGGCCGGGTAGCCTTCTTCGCCGGGCATTTCTTCCAGACGGCCGGACATTTCGCGCAGAGCCTCGGCCCAGCGGGAAGTAGAGTCGGCCATAATGGCAACAGAATAGCCCATATCGCGGAAATATTCGGCAATGGTGATGCCGGTGTAGATGGAAGCTTCACGGGCGGCCACGGGCATGTCGGAGGTGTTGGCAATGAGCACCGTGCGGCACATGAGCGATTCACCGCTTTTAGGGTCCTTAAGCTCGGGGAACTCCATGAGCACGTCGGTCATTTCGTTGCCGCGTTCGCCGCAGCCAATGTAGACAACGATATCCACATCGCTCCACTTGGCCAGCTGGTGCTGCACCACGGTTTTACCCGAGCCAAAGGGGCCGGGAACAGCCGCCGTACCACCGCGGGCAATGGGGAAGAGGGTATCGATAATGCGCTGGCCGGTAATCATGGGCAGGTCGGGCGCCAGCTTGGTTTTGGTGGGGCGCTGGCGGCGCACCGGCCAACGCTGCAGCATAGGAATATCTACCACCTGGCCGTCGGCTGTACGCACCTTGGCAATGGGCTCTACAATATTGTAGCTGCCAGATTGCAGCTCCAACAGTTCGCCTTCTACGCCGTTGGGCACCATAACGCGGTGGGTAACAATGGT
>CAYYOY010000162.1:0-4814 GCA_964473265.1 uncultured Oscillospiraceae bacterium | reverse complement strand
GGCGACACCATGAAATTTATCTGGGTGACCCAAGGAAAACCGCACCGGAAAAGCTGAAAACCGTGATACGGCACCCCATAAAATAACGGCGGAGGAATAAACCATGCGCGACGCAGTAGCAACCATCGGCAACATGCTGGATAAACAAAAGGTGGTCTATATCAGCTCGGTAGATGAAGGCGGTTTCCCCAACACCAAGGCAATGCTGGCGCCCCGCGAGCGGGCGGGCATTACAACTATCTATTTCAGTACCAATACGTCGTCTATGCGGGTGGCGCAGTTTCAGAAGAACCCTAAGGCCTGCATTTATTTTAGCGACCAGCGCTTTTTTCGGGGTGCGATGCTCAAAGGCACCGTCGAGGTGCTAACCGATGCCGAAACCAAAGAGCGCATCTGGCGTGAGGGCGACACCATGTATTACCCGCAGGGTGTGGCCGACCCAGATTACTGTGTGCTGAAGTTCACCATACATAGCGGGCGCTATTACAGCAATTTTAAATCTGAAGATTTCATAGTGGAGGGTTAGCACATGAGCTGGAAAGAGACTTTTCCGAGAGATAAAGAACCGCTATTTGGGCAAATTGGCGATTATATTGAAAGCCCTAACTGGGAGATGCTAAACGGCTATCTGCAGAGCACCTATGGCGTGCAGCCCAAAATTGAGCATAGCATTTGCTCCGGTGCACCCGGATGGAATGTGAAGTATAAAAAGAGCGGGCGTTCACTTTGCGTGCTCTACCCCGATAAGGGCTTTTTCACCTGCCTGGTGAGCATCGGCGCAAAAGAAGCACCGGAAGCCGAGCTACTGCTGTCTGCCTGTACCGAATACACGCAGCAGCTTTACTGGAATGCGCAACCCTTCAATGGTTCGCGCTGGCTAATGATTGCGGTGACCTCGGCAGAGATTTTAGAGGATGTGAAAAGGCTAATTTCCACCCGGATAAAGAAAAAATAATGTGTTTATCTTTGTCGCCCCACCGCCCGGGGGGCCAACAATAACACCAAATAATACGGAGAAAAGTATGGTTGAATCTAGATGTGGAATTCTTTGCAGCGCGTGCGGGTATCGCGAACAGATAAACTGCAGCGGCTGCCTACATATCCAGAAGCCGTTTTGGGGTGACGCTTGCCCTGTTAAGGCCTGCTGCGAAAACAAAAAGCACGGCCACTGTGGCCAGTGCAGTGCCTTCCCTTGCGAGCTACTAAACGCCTTTGCTTATGACAAGCAACAGGGCGACAACGGCAAGCGCATTGAACAGTGCAAAAAATGGTGTAGGGGTAAGGCGTATGGCTACAACAGTTAATTTCATTGAATATGTGTGTGAGCAGATTGCGGGAGTCGGTGACATCCGCTACAAAAAAATGTTTGGTGAGTATATGGTATATGTCAACGACAAGCCCATTCTGCTGGTTTGCGACAATACTGTATTCGTAAAAAAGCTAGACTGTATTGCAGAGAAGATGAAAGAGGCTGAAACCGGCTTGCCCTATACCGGCGCAAAAGAGCATTATGTATTGGATATTGACAACGGCGATTTTAGCCGGGAGATTGTCGCTATTTTAGAGCCGGAAACGCCGCTGCCAAGGCTAAAGAAAAAGAAATAAAGGAAAAACGAAATGAAATACTGTGGAGCACTCCTTGTCGTCAAAGATCTAGAAAAATCAAAGCAGTTCTACAAAGACATCCTAGACTGCGAAGTCATCTTAGATTTTGGAGCCAATGTAACACTTACCGGGGGCTTTTGCCTGCAAACGGCTGAAAGCTGGCAGGGGTTCATTCATAAAGATCAAGCCGACATCGCCTACGGCGGCAACAATGCCGAGCTTTTCTTTGAAGAAGATGATATGGACGGTTTCATTGCCAAGTTAAAGGCTTTTGAAGTGGATTATGTTCACCCGGTGGAAGAGCAGCGTTGGGGCCAGCGAACAGTGGCTATATATGATCCCGATATGCATATTATTGAGGTTGGTGAAAACATGGCTGTTGTTGCCAAGCGCTTTATCAATAGCGGCATGAGCATCCTGCAAACCGCCATGCGGATGGATACACCGGTTGAATATGTGCAGTCATTGCTTTAATTAATTATTTGAGGTATTCTATGAATGTGAATGAAATTCTACAGTATTGCACCGAAACACTGCCAGGGGTTCAGCTTGTAGAAAGCTGGGGTGAAAGGGGTGTTTTCTATAACCCGGGCGCTGTGCTCAAACGCGGGGTATATGTCCTTACCATAAAAGAAAAGGATGGCGCAAACGACAAGGCTTCTAACCTTGGCCGTCCGGGGGTTTATCGGGTTAATCTCGGCCTGAGAAAGCCGACCTTTATTAAGTTGTTCGGCAGTATTCCTGCCCGGCCTGCGGCAGGCGGCGTGGTCGATATGCATTGCGATTTTACGGCGCTGGATACCCTACTCCCCCACCCTGTCTACGCTTGGATGGGATGGGTAAGCGTCTTAAACCCTTCCGAGAAAACCTTCGAGCAGCTTAAACCGCTGGTTGGGGAATCTTACGAGTTTGCATGTGAGAAGTTTAATAAGCGCAAGTGAATGGGAACTACCATCGCGCAAGATGGAGGGGTAGCATGATTACACAAGAACCGACGAAGGAAATGTTGGCCGAATGGAAAGCCCTGTGGCTGCAATATAAAGACAAGTTGCAGCCAAACCGAAAAACCGGAACAGAGCTTCTAACCTACTTGCAGCAGAAGTATGTGCTTACCGAGATTTTTGACCAAAAGGCGGCCGAAGCTGTGGTGCACAATGTTACTATGAATGCGTTTTCTGCCGAGAAGCTACCGGCTGGTGTAGCGCCTATGCCCCGAACCTTTTTCCTAGAGAACCAAGGGAACGGAGAGATTTTTTACCGGGACGAGCATAAAGATTCAGCGGAAATTTGCGGCGGGGATATTCAGAGAATTTTCGTTGGGATTGATATCGCCTCAGGTTTTTTCATGGTTGAAGGAAGCACCATGCTGTGGGATGAGCTGGCTGCTTTTCAGGGGTTGGATGAAATCGACCTTAAAAACTTTGTCTGTGTATCGCAGTATATATTGGCTTTGAAAAGATTTCATCTGCTGCAGGGTGTGTTGGGTGAGTTCCAAACGGAGGTTTAGACATTGAACCAGCTAATTCGTTATGGCGCAAGTGAGCGTTACCTGGCCGAGGCCACCCTTTACCCTGGGTTTTCGCTGGCGCGGGTGGCTTCGCAATATAAAGATTTGTATAAAATCGTCACCGAGCAGGGCGAGCTACTGGCAGAGGTTTCGGGCAAGTTTCGGTATGAAACCAAAGCGCTTGCCGACTTCCCTGCTGTTGGCGATTTTGTAATGGTCGACCGCACGGAAGGCAGCACCGGCAATGCCATTATTCATCACCTGCTCACCCGCAAGAGCGCGTTCGAGCGCACAGCAGTGGGCACCGAGGGCGAAACGCAGGTGGTCGCCGCCAACATTGACCTTGTGTTTCTCTGCATGGCGTTAAATAACGACTACAATTTAAGCAGATTAGAGCGGTATCTCTCGGTGGCGTGGAATAGCCGGGCCACCCCCGTAGTGGTGCTAACCAAAGCCGACCTATGTGCCGATTTACCCGGCGCCTTGGCCGAGATTGCCACCATTGCCCCTGGCACCGATGTTGTTGCCACCTCGAGCTTTGACCCCGCCTCATGGGATACGCTGCTGGCTTTCCTGAAGCCGGGCGTAACCGCCTCGTTTATCGGCTCCTCCGGCGTGGGTAAATCGACGCTCATCAACCGTTTGGCCGGCGGGGAGCTGCTCGCCACCTCCGAAACCCGGCAGGACGACAAAGGCCGGCACACCACCACTCGCCGCGAGCTACTGGTGCTGCCACAGGGTGGCATTGTCATCGATACACCTGGCATGCGCGAGCTTGGCGTAGAATCGGTAGATTTATCTAGATCGTTCGCCGATATAGACGCGCTGGCCGAGCGCTGCCGCTTTCACGATTGCAGCCACACAAACGAGCCGGGCTGCGCAATTCTTGGGGCGCTTGAAGCCGGAACGCTCGACGAACGGCGGCTGGAAAACTACCGCAAGCTGGGTCGCGAGGCAAAGTACGAAGGGCTATCCTCCCGAGAGATTGAAAATGAAAAGTTTACCCATATGGTGGGCGGTAAGGCACAGATGAAGCGCCTACGCGATGAAATTAAACGCAAAAATAACCTCGGTTAAAAAGATAACGGATGCACCCACACCATTCTTAAAGTTAGCTACCACTGTTAAAACACAGTGGTAGCATTTTTTCAATTTGGGTATTGACAAAGGAAAATGGGTATGATATTATCATACCAACGGTATGTATGTTGGGTTGGAGGTGGCCACTTTGGCAAGGAACAAACACCCGGAAGTAACGGTAAACCGTATTCTAGATGTTGCAACTGCGTTATTCCTTGAAAAAGGCTATGATAACACCACCATACAGGATATTATTAATGCTCTGGGCGATTTAAGCAAGGGTGCCATATATCATCATTTTAAGTCTAAAGAAGAAATTATAGATGCCGTCACCGAAAGAATGTATGGCAGCATCGACGAATTTTATGCGCAGCTCAAGGCTTCTAAAGATCTTAATGGTTTGGGAAAGATCAAACGTCTTCTTTATGTATGCCTTGAAAACCCTGTTCAAGAAACAATTGCTAGTGTGCTACCTAATCTTTTAGAGAACCCAAAACTGTTGGCAAAGCAAATCGATTCCTCCATTAATAAATTGGCACATGAAATTATCGAAGGCCTTATTCGAGAAGGCATAGAGGACGGTTCGATTCAAACTGAGTACCCGAGAGAACTTGCAGAGGTG
>CAYYOY010000161.1:0-4838 GCA_964473265.1 uncultured Oscillospiraceae bacterium | reverse complement strand
ATGCCGGAAATGCAGAAGTTAAAAAAGCTTTCAAGTATGCTAATCCAGACGTTTACATAGCCCTTAAAAGCTGCACTAATAAAATCCCACACGCTGGTAAAGGTGTTTTTAATGCCATCCCACAGGCCGGTAAAAAGCTTTTCAACCGGCTGCACTACATTGCTGGTAAACCAGGCGGCAACTTTTTGCCATACCTCTACAATATAGGCCCACACATTGGCTACCGCTTCTTGGATTAGCAGCCAGCTTTCAAGAAAGAATGCTACCAAACCGGCAAACAGCTCAATAATGGGTAGTATGACGGTGGTGTTAAACCATTCGCAAACCCCCTGCCAAATTGCTACTATGCCGTTCCACACATTTGCGACGGCGGCTAAAATGCTCTGCCAGGTTTCTATAATTAGCGTTGCCAAGCCGGTAAAAATTCCAACCAGCGGCTGTATAACAGTACTGTTAAACCATTCGCAAACCCCTTGCCATACCGCTACAATAGCGTCCCACGCATTGACAACGCTTTGCTTTACAAACTCCCAGCCTTGCGCCATACCCTCGGTTAGGCTGGTAAAAAGCGCGACTAGCGGCTGGATAACAGTGCTGTTGAACCATTCGCAAATTCCTTGCCAAAGGGTTACAATGTAGTTGCAGACATCGGCTGCCACCTGCTTGACAGTATCCCAATTGTTTATCAGCCAGACGATAGCGGCAACAAGCGCCGCAATTGCGACTACAACCCAGGTAGTAGAAGAGGTTAAAATAGCAAAGAGTATGTTAGCGCCTTTCAATATTCCAATAAGAGATGCTATGACGGCAATCCAATTGCGGACAGTTTCGCCATTGTTGCTTATAAAGCCGCTGACTTTATTGAGCGCATCACCTATGCTATTGAAGATGGATACCACCGCGCCGCCTGTCCAGGTGGCTATGGGAACTAAAAAATTATCCCACACCTCTTGAAAGAGAGGAGCTACGGCCTCTATTAGAGGGTTAAGCACCGAAAATGCGTCGGCCATTAGGTCCAGAAAGACCGGCACTCCTTCGCCGCTTACCCACTGGCTAAAGGGCAGCAGTACGTTTTCCCACAGCCAGACAAGACCCTCGCCAATTTTTTCGCCAAAGGGTTGAAGCGCGGCCTTGAGATCATCCCACGAAGCAATGATATTTCCAAAGTCAAACAACCCGGGCAACTGCTCAAACGACTGCTTGAGCGGCGAAAAGTCGATTTTCAGGCTATCCAATGCCCGGCTGACAAAGTCAATCATCTCTAGCAGCACCGGCTTGACCAACATCAGCAGCGGCTCAAAGACCTTGCCTATCGAAACCTTAAGGTTCTCAAGGGCGTTGCCAAGCTGGGTAATTGCCCCCACCGGGGTTTGTGCCAGCTCCGCGTTTGCCTCGCCCATTTTGCCGTTCAAAAGCTCGGCCAACAGGGCAGCCTTTTGGCTTTCGCTGCCGTAGCTAAAAATTTCTTGCTGTGCTGCGGTCAGCTCTATGCCAAAGCGGGCAAGCTCATTCGTTTCGCCCGATATAGCCTTGCCCATTATATCGGCAATTTCGGCAGCCGATTTCCCCGAGGCCTCCAGACCATACTGTGCGGCTATAAAATTGTTCATGGCGGGGATGAGTGTGTTTAGGCTATCGCTCTGCTGCAGGTAGCCCGCAAGCTGTGTCGCGCCGGCCATTTGCGTTTCTTGGCTGATTGCGCCGAGCTTTTGCTGGGCGGCAATCAGCTGCAGAGTAGAGGCCACCATATCTCCCGTAGCCGACATACCGGTGCGCATGGCCTCGCCAAGCTTTTTTTCTTGTGTAATGCGGTTTTGCAGCGCCTTAAGGCTTTCGCCTATACCCTTGAGGTCGAAGGTTATGCCCCCCAGCGCCAGTGCGTCCTTTGCCAAGCCCATAATGCCGCTTTTAATTCCCTTAAAGGTGCCCATTACGCTGGCAATTGCACTTTGAAAGCCCTTTACATCAGCGTCTATTTTAACTGTTGCGTTTGCAGACGCCACCGCTACACCTCCTGTCTTCAAAAACTTTTAGTCTTTCTTCGAACTCTTGCTTGCTTATGCCGGGAGCTGTAGTTTTCAGGGTGGCCTGGGTATAGTAGCCCAGCCGCTTGAGCTTGCCGGCAAAAGCAGCCCCGCAAAAAGCGGCAGTCTGCCAGCACACGGCCAGTAGCTGCCCGCTTTCTGCCTCGCGCTTGCGGTTATAGGCGGCTATGCAGCGGTTGAGCTCCCACAGCTCTAGCTCCCAGAGCTGTGGGGGCGGTATGCCGATGGCGTAGCCTGCTTCTACAAGCTTGTTCCAGTCGACATCTGGGTAATTGGTTTGAGCGGCAGACCCAGCAGCTGCCGGATGGCGTTTTTTTGTTCTTCGCCCGCCGGGAATTTATCGAGCTTGGTTTCCTGCTGCTCGGGCGTACCGCCAAATAGCAGGCGCGCCATTAGCTCTTGCACCGCAAAGAATAAATCGAGATAATCGAAATGCTCCAGCAGCTTGCTTGAAAACTCGCGGTCGTCAAGCTTGCGGCCGGCTATTTCTAAAATCTTGAGCAGCTCAAGGCTCTCGAGCGTATCCATGCCCGAAAAAATTTGCATAATGGGCTTTTTAAAGTGCTTTTCAATTGCCAGCGCTGTGCCCAAATTGCAGCAAAGCTCGCAGCTGCCGCCGCCTAGTTGCAGTATCATGGATATTTCTCTCCTTCTTTTTTGAGGCTTGCGGGGCTTAGATTACCACCCATTTAATGAGCAGTGGGGTGAACCCACCTCTTTAACGGGTGCATGGGTAGGCTTTAGGGCATGGGAACGGTGAGCACCACCGCATTGCTACCTGCCAGGCTGATAGAAATGTCGGCCTTGCCGTCGGCTGCATCGCTGACCGACACGCTTTCGACAAAGCACTTGCCCTGCAAAAAGGTATCCTCATCCAGGTAGAAGCTGGCGGTGAGCATCTCGCCGCTTTCAAAGGCCTCCAGCAGCAGCTTTTGGCCGCCGTCGGCTGCAAAATCGGCCGTGCCCTCGGCGCTGGCGGTCCAATCCTTAATGCTGGGGATTTTCTCTTTGTAGTCGTTGCCAAAGCTGATGACCTCGAGAATTTCTTTAGAAAGCTCGACCGAAAATGTAGACATATGTACAATGTCAACCTCGGTTGCCGTGCCGCGCTTGATGCTGAGCTTGCCGGTTACGCCTGTGTACAGTGCCATGTTAGTACCTCCTGATAATAAAATTTATGGTATACTCCTGCACGGCCGGGTTGGCCGGGTCGCGGTCGACGCTTACAATAACGCTGGCGCGTTGAATGCACAGGTCGCCGGCGCGAGTGCCCTCCAGCGTCCGCACAAGAGTATTTGCCGTTTCAAAGGCTTGGGCGGCGGTTGCGTCGCGAATGCGCGCCTGCAGGCTGTACACCTCATCGGCAAAGCCGCCAAAGCTGTGCTGCAGCGGTGGCGATTCGCGCTGAAACAAAGCGATACAGGCCGCCGGTGCGGAGGGCATAAAGCCCTTGCAAATTTCGCCAAAGCCGGCTTGCGCTAAGATTTGTGCAATTGTATCTAGAATATCCACGCAGTAAAAACCCCCTTTTGGCGTTGCGCATGGTTATGCATGCCTGGTTATACCCCGGTCATTCACCGTTTTGCGCCCTTAAAAACTGCCGCTACAAACATTGCCGCTACGCTTAGCAGCATGGTTCCCCCCGAAAGGTACAGGCATGTCCAAAAAAATTCTTGTGGTGTCATGGGCGTTCTCCTTTCTGCTTTGTCCGCCTGGAGGCGGCGTTAGTGTATATCACCACATCCGGGGCGGTGCACCAACAGGCCCTTGGCCGGCTTGCACTTATAGTAGTTGAGCAGCTCGGCGCGAACCAAGCGCAGCTGCAGTAGCTCTTCGCACAACTCGGCAATGCGTTTTTCCAGCAGCAGAGCCTGCCTGCCCCGGATTACACCCTGCGAGCGCTTTAGCACATTTAGCCGGCGTTCTAGGCAAATTGCGGTTTCGTGGTACTGTTGGGCAAGCTCTTGTAGGTTCATATGTACATCCTCCGTGTTGTTGTGCGGGTTGTTAAAATGTTTCTGCGCAGCCAGGCTGTTGCGATACCCCCTATTTCTATTATAGTTTCTATTTGAAACATTGTCAATTATATATTTAAAAAATGTTTCTTCAGGAAACAATAATTTTTCCCTTGCATGTTTCGCAAAGAAACATTATAATAAGCGGGGATGGTGTTTCTATGAACTTTAAAAAAATTCGCGAGCTGCGGGGCTTGACACAAATGCAGGTTGCCAACGAGATAGGCATTTCGCGCCCGGCCTACGCCAATATTGAGGCTGGACGCCGCAAGGCCGATTATGAGCTCTTAAGGCGTTTGGCGCTGCTTTTCGAGATAAGCGTGGACGAGCTAATGGGGCATAAAAAAACACCCGATAAGGGTGTTCTTGTGCCTGTTTTGGGGTATGTGCCGGCTGGCGTGCCAATAAGTGTTGTCGAAGAGGTTCTGGGCTACGAAGAAATATCTGCCGAAATGGCAGCCTATGGCGATTATTTTGCTCTGTTTGTAGAGGGCGACAGCATGGAGCCACGGATATGCCACGGCGATATAGTAATTGTATCGCAACAGCCGGATGTTGACAGCGGCGATTTGGCGGTGGTTTTAATTGCAAGAACTACAGCTACTATTAAAAAGGTAGTTAAGAAGGATAAAAGTATTATGCTTGTCCCCTACAATAAGGCTTACGAGCCGGTGATGTACAGCCCAAAGGAAATTCGAGATTTGCCGGTAGAGATCGTTGGAAAGGTTGTAGAACTGCGCGGTAGGTTTTAACCCTAACGCTTATTAGCTATTGTAAT
>CAYYOY010000160.1:0-4851 GCA_964473265.1 uncultured Oscillospiraceae bacterium | reverse complement strand
AACCACGCTGGTAAACCTTCTGCTGCGCTTTTACGAGCTCAACGGCGGACGCATTTTTATCGATGGAATGGATATTACCGCCATGAGCCGCCAGCAGCTGCGTTCGCTCTTTGGCATGGTGCTGCAGGATACTTGGCTGTTTAAGGGCAGTATCTACGATAACATTCGCTACGGCAGGCTGGAAGCCGACGAAGATGCAGTGCACAAGGCCGCCGAGGCCGCCCACGCCGATGAATTCATCCGCAGGTTGCCGGGTGGCTACAACATGCAGCTTGCCGAGGACGCTTCCAACATTTCGCAGGGGCAGCGGCAGCTCTTAACCATTGCGCGGGCCATCCTTTCCGACCCGAAAATTCTTATTCTGGATGAAGCCACCAGCTCGGTAGATACCCGCACCGAGGTGCTGATACAAAAGGCCATGAAGGCCATGATGAAGGGGCGCACCAGCTTTGTAATTGCCCACCGGCTTTCCACCATACGCGATGCCAGCCGTATTCTTGTGCTGAAGGAAGGCGATATTGTAGAAACCGGCACCCATACCGAGCTGCTGGCCAAGGGCGGCTTCTACGCCGACCTTTACAACGCCCAGTTTGCGGCGCAAAATGCCGGCTAAGCCGACGGCAGATTGACTAAAAATGGCTACCGGGTAGCGTTGGGGCGCAGGGGTGCGAAACCCCTGCCAGCCTTCTTTATTACTTTTGGCGGAATGAGAAAAGGAACTATTGGCGACAACGTTTTGGAAAGGATGACATACCATGCAAAAAGTTGGTTTGGTGCTGGAAGGCGGTGCACTGCGCGGCATTTATGTTGCCGGCGTGCTCGATTATTTTCTGCAGGCCGGTATCCGCTTCGAGACCGTCATCGGCGTTTCTGCGGGGGCCTGCAACGCCGTTTCCTACATTTCACGCCAGCCGGGGCGCAGCGCGCTTATCAACTGCTCGTACTGCGACGATAAGCGCTACTTGGGCCCGGTTACTTACCTTACCACCGGTTCCTTCTGTGGCATGAATTTTATGTTCCACGAAATACCCGATAAACTGCTGCCCTTTGACCATGAAACCTACGAAGCTTCGCCCCAGCAGCTTACCGCGGTGGTGCTGGACGCCCACACCGCCACCCCTATCTACCCTGTAATACGCAACTGCCGGGAAGATTTAAAGTATGTAAAGGCCTCCAGCTCGCTGCCCATTTTAAGCCCACCGGTGGTAATAGACGGCAAAGAGTATTACGACGGCGGCGTTACCACCGCTATCCCTGTAGAGCATTCCATTGCACAAGGCAACGAAAAAAATGTGGTGGTGCTCACCCACAACCGGGGGTATATCCGCGAGCCCAGCAAGCTGGAACGCATTTATAGGCTGCGCTATGGCAAAAGCCACCCAGCACTTTGCCATGCACTCATCCACCGGCACGAAGAATACAACAAGCAGCTTGCGCATGTTATGCAGCTGGAACAGCAGGGTAAAGCCTTTGTACTTATGCCCACCCGCCCGGTAGAGGTGGGCCGTTTCACCAAAGACCGCGACAAGCTGCTGGCCCTTTACTACAACGGTGTAGAAGACGCCCGCGCAAGCTACAAGGCCCTGCGCAGCTTTTGCGCCGGGGCCGAAAATGTAACCTTTGAAAGGGAGAATGTTCAATGACAGACCGCACACTCATTGAGCTGGCGCTGGAAGCCCAAAAGCGTTCCTACAGCCCCTATTCACACTTTTCGGTGGGGGCGGCCCTACTTACCGCCGGGGGCAAGGTGTACACCGGCTGCAATATTGAATCGGCCAGCTACACCCCTACTATTTGCGCCGAGCGCACGGCCTTTGCCAAGGCGGTTTCAGAGGGCGAGCGGGCTTTTGCCGCCATTGCCATTGTGGGGGGCAACGCAGCCGAACGGGCCCCGGGGCAATATTGTGCGCCCTGCGGGGTTTGCCGGCAGGTAATGGCCGAGTTTTGCCACCCACAGAATTTCCGCATTCTCTTGGCCAATTCGCCGGAAGAGTATGGCAGCTACAGCCTGGAACAGCTGCTGCCGCTGGGCTTTTACCCCAGCGATTTACAGGCCGCGCAGTAGCCCGATATCGCTGCAATACATAAGCGCAGCCCTCGGCAAAATGCCGCCCGGCTGCGCTTTTCTATGGCCTTGCGGGCTTGTAGAAACATCCAAATTTTACATAATCTATTGATTATTTTTACCTGGTGTACTATAATAATACTCTAGCAGGGAACAAGCCCTGCACAACGGTTTGAAAATTGGGAGGAATTTTAGCATGAAGAAAATACTTGCTCTTTCCCTGGCTTTGGCACTGGTTCTGGCCCTGGCTGCCTGTGGCACACCCGCCACACCCCCCAGCGATGTACCCCCCAGCTCGGACGCTACTAAAGACCAAACCCCTGCTGCCGAGTTCAGCGTGGCAATGGTAACCGACGTTGGCGGCGTAAATGACCAGTCCTTCAACCAGTCGGCTTGGGAAGGTGTACAGAAGTGTGCCGATTTCGGCGCTACCAACCTGAAATATCTGGAATCGAAGCAGGAAGGCGACTACATCACCAACCTGGATAAAATGGTTGACGAAGGCCACAACATTGTTTGGGGCATTGGCTTCCTGATGGCCGACGCTATTCTGGACGCTGCCAAGAAGAACCCCACCCAGGCTTTCGGCATTATTGACAACGACTACGGCGCAGAAACCCCCGCAAACGTAACCGGCGTTACCTTCAAGGTGGAAGAGCCCTCTTTCGTAGCCGGCTACATTGCAGCCGCTTCCTCCAAGAGCGGTAAGGTTGGCTTCATCGGCGGTATCAAAATTCCTGTTATCGACCAGTTTGAGTACGGTTACTTGGCCGGCGTTGCTTACGCCAACAAAGAGCTGGGCAAAAACGTAACTGTAGAAGTGCAGTATGCCGATTCCTTCAACGATGCTGCCAAGGGCAAATCGATTGCCAACAGCATGTACGCCAAGGATGTTGACATCATCTTCCACGCTGCCGGCGGCGTAGGCATTGGCCTGTTTGAATCTGCCGTGGAAAACAACAAGTTTGCCATCGGTGTAGATTCCGACCAATCCTACCTGGCACCCAAGAACACTCTTACCTCAGTTATGAAGCTGGTTGGCCAGGCCGTATACAACGTTTCTAAGGAACTCAACGACGGCCAGACCATTGGCGGCAAAACCGTTTCTCTGGATACCAAATCGGGCTGCGTTGGCATTGCCCCCAACACCGCCGGCCTGATTGACGCTGAAGTGTACAGCAACGCCCTGAAGGTTCAGGATGCCATTGCTGCAGGCACCATTGCTCCTCCCTCTACTGAGGATGGATACAAAGCCTACGCTGACAGCCTGAAGTAATATCACAAACACCAAGCGTCCGGCCATTTGGCCGGGCGCTTTTCTTTGCCTTTGTAAGCAAACGGCCCGGCCGTTTGGCCGGGCCGTGGTTGGCCGCCTATTGAAAAAGGCTTTCAATCAGGCGGTCGGCATTATCGGGTGAATACTGCCACCGCTCTATAATTCCTGTTTCTATGTAATATTGCGGCGGCTGGGGCGAATACTGGGCATCGAAGGCATCTACAATAATTAGCTTTACCTTCATTTTTTCAGGGATAAGGCTCTTTATGTATACGCTGGCCTGCTGCCCCACCTGTATGCCGGCGCAGGGCTCGGCAAGGCCGGCCAGGTTTGGCGTAAGCTCTACAAACACGCCATATTCCATGGTGGAACGCACCACCCCCGCCACTGTTTCGCCGGGGCAGAAAAGCGCGGCATTTTGTTCCCAGGTGCCCAGCAGTTCCTTGTGGCTTAGCGAAATGCGCAGCGAGCTATCTACCCCCCGCACCACGGCTTTAATATCTTGCCCAATGGAAAAGCGGTCGGCCGGGTGGGAAATGCGTGAAATAGAAATAGCGTCTATAGGAATAAGCGAGGGCAGGCCGCAGCCTACATCCACAAAGCAGCCAAAGGGTTCCAGGTGGGTTACCCGGGCGGGTATTACCTGGCCGGGAACCAGCGAGGCTATGTAGTGGTCCAGGCATTCCTGCTGGGCTGCCCGGCGTGAAAGCACAGGGCGTACCTGCCCCCCTTCGCAGAGGAAATCAATTACCTTAAAGCAGACGGGCTTGTTCACGCGCGAAATAATGGCAATATCCCGCGTGGTGCCTTCGTTAATGCCCACGGCGCCTTCGGCGTGGGGAATAATGCCCTTGGTGTGGCCCAGGTCTACAATTAGGTTGTGTGCAAAATCACACACCATTGCCCTTGCTTCCAGAATGGTGCCCTGCTGCAATGCGGTTTCCAGCGAAGCCAGGCTGGAAAGGGCGGCGGTATTTTCGGGCTGGCCGGTACGGCAGCCCTCGGGTAGGTAGGAAAACATTTTGCAAGCCTCCTAATTTTCACTTTAGCGTGGATTTTGCAGGGCGCAGGGGAATCCGGCAAAGGCTCCGGGCCTCTTGGCCGGCCAGGCGGGTGCGTTTTACCTACGGCTTGGCAGGGCGTATAGCGAAAGCCCGGCGGCAAGCGCCCGGAATATGGTATGTATGGCCGTTATGCTAATCTATATTCGTGGGGGTGGGGCAAAATTACAACTTGCCCCGCCCTGTGGGAATTTTATGCCGTTGGGTTTGCAATTTGCCTGCCAAAGGTGGTATAATACCTGCTAGCAAGCTGGATTTATTTTCTAACCCCACCACAAAAACAAAAGTATGCTCAACGCGTTGCATTTATGGCAGAATGCCGCTTTTTGACACCATGAACGGAGGAATGGGCGTGGATGTACAGGTAGGCGACCGTTTGCTCATGAAGAAAAGCCACCCTTGCGGGGCGAAGGAGTTTTTGGTTACCCGAGTGGGGATGGATTTCAAAA
>CAYYOY010000159.1:0-4888 GCA_964473265.1 uncultured Oscillospiraceae bacterium | reverse complement strand
CCCATGCGGCCCCAGCGCCCCTCAGTTCCCACCCCGACCCTTTTAGCCAAATATTAGCGATCCGCGGCTTGGCGCGGGGCGGAATCCTGGTACACTGTTGCCCCTGAAGGAGACGGGAAGAGGTACCCGTCCGGGTCGCCCGCCTCACTAAGTCACTCTAACTGTTCGAGAGGAGGAAAAGCATGAAGCGCGCTCTTCTACGGGCGACCGTGGGGGTCGTCCTGGTACTGGCGTTTGGGGGCACGGGCATATTTGTTGGCAAAGTTGGCCATTAGCTCTTCAAGGTTCATGGCCGGAATGCAAATGCTCATGGTGCCCACCAGGTTTTTCAGCTTAATTTCCAGCAGCACAATTACCACAACGTCTTCAGGCGCATGAATTTGCAGCAGCCGGGGGTTGGTTTCGAGGCTTGTAAGGGTTGTGGTAACGTGAATGTAGCTGTTCCATGCTTCGCGGATATATTGCGCAAATTTATTAAAAATATTGCCTAGAATTGCCACTTCAACTTCGGTAAATTCACGTTTCAGGTTGTATTCATCGCCAGAGCCGCCCAGCAGACGGTCTATCATAGAAAAGCCCAGCTGCGTAGAAAGGTCGAGCATGAGGGTGGCTTCGTCAAAATTGCTATCCTCGGGCTTAAGTTCCACCATAGCAATTAAAGCACTGTCTGGCAGTGCGTTGTTATACTCGTAATAGCGTTGTTCCTCAATTTGCATTACCCGCGCCTCGCAGTAAAAGCGCAGTACCCCTGTAAGGTAGGTGGAAAGCATTCTAGATAAGTTTTCGTGCAGGCTATCCAGCGTGCGAAGCTGCTCTTTGGTAAACTTCTTGGGCGATTTAAAGTCGTACTCTTTTACACGCTTGCCACGCGAAGCACCTTCAGATTCCGGCGCTACCTCGCCCTGCTGCAAGCCTTTTAGCAGCGCGTCTATTTGGCTTTGTGATAAGGCTTCTGCCAAGGGTCTTCCCCCCACTTCAAGATGTAGTTGTATATTGCAGCCTACGACACGGTATTTTGGCCGTCAAGATTAGGTGGCATTATCCTCGCCGGCGGCTCCCTCAGGCGGAGGCGTAATAATTGTATTGTTTACAGCATCGGGGTAGTTATTTACCGTATAGTCGCCCTTTATCAAAGAAAGCAACTGGTCAGAGCCTATGCCCTTGCTTAAAATAAGAATATCCACCCTTCGGTTTTTCTTACGGCCTTCCTCGGTATTGTTGCTGGCAATGGGGTAGTTCTTGCCGTAGCCGCTGGCTACAAGAAGAGGCGGGCTAACCTTTTTGGTATCTTCAAAATACATAAGCACGCTGTTGGCACGGTCGGTAGAGAGTATGCGGTCGGAAATACCCGCCCCGGCCACTTCGGCAGTGTGGCCATTGATGCGAATTTCCTGAATTTGGTCTTCAAGCGCCACAAAGGCATTGCCCAAGGGGCTTAGAATATTGGCTGCCCCAAACTTAAGGGCTGCCGAGTTGGGCTCGAAAAAGATATTATCGCTAAAGCGGATAAATACGCTGTTTTCCCCTTTGGCTATCTCTATGCTACTTTCAAGGTTGTTCTCTTTTACGGCGGTTTGAATGTATTCGTAAAGTTGGTCAAAGTTTTCGGGCAGTTGGTCGGTAGTGGCGGGGGCACCGCTGCCGGGTGGAACAACATTGCCCTCCCCCTGGTTTTGGCCCATGCTAGAGCCAGAGCCGGAAGGCGAAAGGATAACCTGCGAAGTATCGCCGGTGTAGTTGGTAAAGGCTTTAATAAGAATTTGCCATTTTTCCTCTTGAATGGAGGACATGGTAAAAAGCATTATAAAGAAGGTAAGCAGCAGCGTTACCATATCGGAATAGGTCGCAAGCCAATCGGAAGCGGGCGCTTCCCGCCTTTTCCTTGCCACAAGTATCACCACATTTCTTTGTTAGGGTATTTATTGGGTTTATTTCTTGCCGCGCTTGCCCTTGGCGGGTTTTTCTGCTCCGGCTTCGCCAGCTGCCTCGCCGCCTTCGCCATCAACCTTTTTAGTCATGTAGCTGGGCAGCAGCTGTGTAAGCTTTTCGCTAATAAACTTTGGGTTTTCACCGGCCTGGATAGCCTGTACGCCTTCGGCCACCAGCATTTTGCAAAGATATTCTTCTTCGTGCCGCACCGCCAGCTTGTTGGCAATAGGCAGAAAGAATACATTCGCAAGCAAGCTGCCGTAGAAGGTAGTTATAAGGGCAACGCCCATGGCAGGGCCGATTTTGGAAGGATCAGTCATGTCTTTCAGCATGTTAATAAGGCCTACGAGGGTACCCAGCATACCAAAAGCCGGGGCGTAGGCCGCACCTTTTTCGTAAAACGAACGGTCTTGTGCGTGTCGGTCGTCTAGGTATTCCAGCTCGGTGTTAAGCAGCTGCTTTACCTTATCGGGCTCTACAGAGTCTACCACCAGCATAAGGCTTTCCCGCAGGAACTTATCTTCGGTTTGGTTGAGTTTATCTTCCAATGAAAGCAAGCCCTTCATGCGAGCTTCCTTGGCAAACTCGACAATCTGGTCTATGTATTCATAGGGATTGTATTTTTTAGGCAGAAAAACTATTTTTAAATGTTTAAACAGCTTGGTAAAATAGCGCAGGGGGTAAGAGATCATCAACACGGCAAAGGTGCCACCCACAGTGATGAACATACTGGGGTAGTTGATAAAGCTAAAAATGTTGGTCCAAACAACCTGGCTTGCGGCACCGTTTTGGCCTTCTACAAAAACGATACCAAAGATGATTAGAAAGGGCGCTAAAAATGTACCAACAAGGGACATTATATCCATGGTTATACCGCATCCTTTACACGTTAATTGTTCTTAGCGTCACCGATAGTAGCATTAATTATACTGCCTCGCAGTATTTGATTTTTATATGCAATAACCTTTTGTACAACCTCGCGCATAGTTTCTTTCACAATATAAAGGTTGCCACTGGTTAAAAAAATAGTAGTATCGGGGTTTTCGGTGATCGTTTCAATAAGTTCGCAGTTGACACAAATGCCAACACCGTTGAGTTTCGTTAGTTCAATCATATCTAACTTCCTTTATTTGCTATGGCTGTTTGCCATAGGCCGGTAGAAATATCCGAGCTTGGTATTTCTACCCGCCTATGGCAGCGAAGGGCCATAGCCCCTCGCTGCCATTGCTGGTAAATTTATCGCTTAAGGTTTACAAGCTCGTTGAGCATTTCGTCGGATACGGTGATAAGACGCGAGTTGGCCTGGAAGCCACGCTGTGTGGTAATCATATCCGAGAATTCGCGGGAAAGGTCTACGTTGGACATTTCGAGCGAACCTGCGGCCAGCGCACCGGAACCATCGCTACCGGGTACACAATACTGCGCCTTACCCGAGTTGCTGGTAGCGGCAAAGTAGGTGTTACCTGCCTGCTCAAGGCCCTGGTTGTTCTGGAAGGTTACGAGGTCGATACGCCCCAGCTGCAGCAGGCCGTGTACCGGGTGAACACCCTGGATAACGCCGTCCTTGCCTATACCAATGCTGGAAAGGTCGGCCACGGTCTGGGCGCCGCCTTCGGTACCGCCGCTAAGCTTAATGGGCTTGCTGGAAAGACCCAGCGCCTTAGAGGGCGAGGTGGGGGTGGCGGTTACAGTGCCTGCGGCAAAGGTTTCGTTTACACCGCCTGCAGTAAGAGCAGCGTCGCCGTTAATGGCGGTCCAACCGGGATGCTTAATGGTAATGGTGTCGTCGCCTGTGCCGCTTTTCAGCAGTAGGGTACCGGCCGAAGCAGCGCTTTCGGGAATAACACCGGTATAGGTTTTGGTGCCGCCCGCACCGTCGTCGGCAGTCATGGTAACGGTGTACTCTTTTGTGGTGGCGTTGTAGGCCAGGCTCATGCCGGTAATGTCGCCATTGCCGCTAAAGGCTGTACCAATTTTATCAATGCTGAACACAGAGGTAAGTGCACCGCTGTTGGGCATGCCGGTAATGGTACCCAGAGTGGGCGAGAAGTCTTTATTGGCAATATCTTTACCCGAGAGCGGGAAGGTGGGAGCGGGAGTGGCGGAAATTTTGAAATCGCCAGCCGGGTGAGGAACGCCCTTATTGGCCGAGGTAATGGCGGCGTTCATCTTCTGGGTAAGATCGCCTAGGCTGGTGAAGTTGGCCGATTCGTTAAGGTAAACGGTGATACCGGAAGTGGTAACTTCGGCGGCTACATCCTGCCCCAGGGGAAGGGTGTTGCTGGAAAGGAAGTTGAAGGTTACGTTGCTATCTTTGTTGTTGTTAGTGCCGGTAATGGTATATTCAATGCCGTTAATTTTTTCAGTTACCGAGCCGGTAGAGGGAGAAACCGGGTCGATGCCTATTTGAATTTTATCGCTGCCGGGGGCCTTGCCCAGCGGGTCGCCCGAGGTACCCAGAACGAAGTTACCGCTCATATCTACCAGGTTACCGGCGGCGTCAATATTCAGCATACCGGCGCGGGTGTAGAAGATGTTACCGTCGGGGTCCTGCACCTGCAGGAAGCCTTCACCGGCAATAGCTACGTCAAGGCCGTTATCGGTCATGGCAAAAGCCGAGCGGGTGTGCAGCACGTCTACGCTGCCTATGGTTGAACCGTAACCTACCTGGCTGGGGTTGGTACCACCGCGGTTGGCGGTTGCACCCGAAGCGGTGTTCATGGTTTGGTAGTAAACGTCGCGGAAGGTTGCGCGGCTGCCTTTAAAGCCGTAGGTGTTTACGTTTGCGATGTTGTTACCAATTACGTCCATTCGTGCCTGATGGGCCTTCATGCCCGAAACGCCAGAATACATAGAGCGTACCATGTGTGTGTTCTCCTTTTCAATGGGGGCGCTGATGAATTTCTCTGTCGGTCGAAATTCAGGTAGCTTCCTAAAAAGGTCCAGCTAAACTATAACA
>CAYYOY010000158.1:0-4897 GCA_964473265.1 uncultured Oscillospiraceae bacterium | reverse complement strand
ATAGGGCAAGCTGGAGGCAACTTCATCCTTCAGGTGGGCCAGGCCCTGCATTTCTAAAAGCTGCAGGGTTTCTTGCCGCATGCGCAGCTCTTCCCTATGGTTTAAGCGAAAAGTTGCTGTAAGGGGGTTTTGCTTTGCACGCATATGCTTGGCAATAAGCACATTTTCAAACACTGTAAGTGCGCCAAACAGGCGGATATTCTGAAAGGTGCGGGCAATGCCCTTATAGGTAATGCGGTCGGGGGTGTAGCGCACCGCATGGGTATACTTGCCCTTATTTTCACCTGCATAGAGCGATGCCATTTTGCCCTTGGGGAAGTTTTCTGCAATAACCTCACCGTTAAAGTTTACCCGGCCGTTGGTGGGTTCGTAAACACCGGTAATGCAGTTAAAGGCGGTTGTTTTGCCGGCACCGTTGGGGCCGATAAGCGCTACAATTTCACCTTTGTTTACTTCGAGCGAAAGGTTGCTCACCGCAACAACGCCGCCAAACTGCATGGTAACATCTTCTAAAAGCAGTACATGCTCAGCCATGAATGCCGCCCTCGCTTCCCTTGGTTTCTAGGCGCTTGCCCTTGAATAACTTCGTGAATGAATTGAGGGAAAGCTCGCGGCTACCCATAATGCCACGGCGGAAAAACAGCACCACAATCATAATAATAACCGAGAATGCCACCAGACGGAAGCCCGAGCGCAGCAGCGGCACCTTGAAGGTACCAATCCACAGCTCTTGGTCGAGGAAGCGCAGCCACCATTCCGAGCAGGCAACAAACAAGAATGAAGCAATGCAGCTTCCGGTTACCGAGCCAATGCCGCCAATTACCACAATAAGCAGAATTTCGTAGGTCATTGCGGCCTTAAACTGCGCCGCCTGCACGGTGGCTTGGAACATGGCCAGCAGCGCGCCGCTTACACCGGCAAAGCCTGAAGAAATGCAGAACGAAAGCATTTTGGTGCGGGCCAAGTTTACACCCACAGCCTCGGCGGCAATTTCGTCCTCGCGAATTGCCTTAAACGCCCGGCCGTAGGAAGAATTAATAAGCATCATAATAATGGCAATGCACACGGCCGAAACTGCAAAGGGAAAGATCGTAGACGAAAAGGTGGGAAAGCTCTTAAGCAGATTAGAACCGTTGGTAACCGGCCCCAGTGCCTTCCACTGAAAAATAGCGCGGATAATTTCGGCAAAGCCCAGCGTGGCAATGGCTAGGTAATCGCTACGCAGGCGTAGCACCGGTAGCCCGATTAAATAGGCAAAGAAGGCCGCCACTATGCCCGCCAGCACCAATGCCACCGGCACCGGCACGGCGAAAGGAATTGCGTAATCGAAGTATTGGTAAACCGCAGCCTTGGCGGCAACAGGAATAGTAAAAATTGCGTAGGTATACGCCCCTATAAGCATAAACCCTGCCTGCCCCAGCGAAAAGAGGCCGGTAAAACCGTTGAGCAGGTTCATAGAAACTGCAACCAGGGCATAAATTGCGCCCTTTTTAAGCACAGTAAAGAGCATATGGGTGGGCGGTAGTATGCTTTCCAGCAGGAAAACCAGCAGGAACAGCGCCGCTACCAACCCTAACCCCATCAGTGTGTTCGCATTCAGTTTTTTATTATTCATCAGCACACACCTCAAACTTTTTCGGTGGTCTTTTCACCAAACAGACCGGTGGGACGTACAATTAGGATGATAATAAGCAGGGCAAAGGTAAAGGCATCCGAGAAGGTGGTCCAGCCAAGGCCCTTAATAATATTTTCGCAAATACCAATGATAAAGGCACCTACTACCGCGCCGGGAATAGAACCTATGCCCCCAAACACTGCCGCCACAAAGGCCTTTAGCCCGGGCATTGCACCCGAAACCGGCACCACGCCGGTGTAGTTTGTAAAGTAGAGCATAGAACCAACCGCCGCCAGAAACGAGCCAATAACAAAAGTAACCGAGATAACGGAATTGATTTTAATGCCCATTAGCTGGCTAATTTCAAAATCGCGCGATACGGCCCGCATAGCCATGCCGATTTTGGTGTGGTTGATAAGCAGCAGCAGCAACACCACCAGCACCACGGTGAGCACGGGTGTAATAAGGGTTACCCGCTTGGTAACTGCCGTGCCAATGGTGATGGAATCGGAGATCCAGGGAATGGAGGGGTAATTTTTGTTCAGGCCGCCGGTAATGTACAGCGCCAAATTCTGCAGCAGGTAGCTCATACCAATGGCAGATATCATAACCGACATGCGGGGTGCGCTACGCAACGGCTTGTAGGCCACCTGTTCAATGACGAAGCCCAGCACAACGGTAAGCAGCAGCACCAGCGGAATGGCCAGATAAATAGGCATCCACGATGCAAGGTATACCATCATTAGGCCGGCCACCATAAAAACATCGCCATGGGCAAAGTTGATAAGCCGCAGGATGCCATATACCATGGTGTACCCAATGGCAATTAGCGCATACTGCCCGCCCACTGAAATGCCGGCCAGCAGGTAGGGTAGGTTTTGGTCAAAAAAGTTCATAGATTATCCCCTTTCGCTTCAAAGCGATAATGCGTTACACTGTGGGTGCGCAGTATCCACGCTATTTGTATAGCTTGACCCTATGGTTTAGTTGCACCTTGGTTATGCCGTTTTGAAGCGCAATAGTCAGGTAACCACTGGTTAAATAAGGCAGGCCGGGAAAGCCACCCGTTTAAACAGCGGTTACTAAGGGAGTGTTGAAAAAATTGTCTTGCCAGCCAACCGGGGTAGGTTTTAGTTGCTGTAAACTTCCCTATGGCTGCGTGCTTGGCAAGCCCAGCTTTTCAACACCTCCTTGCGGTATACTCAATGGGAACATGCTCCGCGGGGGCAAAGGCCCCCGCAGAGTATGTGTAAATTTATGCGGTTTACTTTACGCCCTGAACCGCTACAAAGTCCCAAGCGCCTGTTTTGGTGTTGGCTGTTTTCACGTAGGCTACGTTACGCACTGCGTCGCCGTTTTCCTTATCGAAGGCAATGTCACCAGAAACGCCCTTGCAGGTTACATTCCACAGCACTTCGTTTACCTTCTTGGAATCGGGAGTGCCGGCTGCTTTCAGAGCTTCCAGTGCGGTGAAGTAAGCGTCGTAACCCATGGCAGAAACGGCTGCGATCATATCGTTGCCGCCGTTGTTGGCCAAACGGGTAGCATCGGCGTTGATCCATGCTTTAATGCCGTTATCAAATTCTGCGTTGCCGCCTTCCTGATAGAAGGTGGTAACAAACACCTGTACATTCTTGCCGTTTGCAGCACCGGTAATTACGTTGGAATCCCAGGTGTCGCCAGCCAGCAGCGGAATGTTCATGCCCTGTGCGGCGGCCTGGTCAATAATGAGCGCGGCAGCCTCGGTAGATACGGGCGAGAAGAATACATCGGCGCCTTCGTTCTTGGCGCTGGTGATGTAGGAGTTAAAATCGGAGTTGCCTTCGGGGAACTCGGCGGAAACTACACGGCCGCCCAGTGCTTCAAAGGCTTGCTTAAAGTAGTTGCACAGGCCGCCGGAGTAATCGTCGCCCAGCTTGGAAAGGCAATAGGCTGTCTTGGCCTGGAAATTATCTACGGCAAAGTTTGCCAAAACGGTACCCTGGAAGGGGTCTAGGAAGCAGATGCGGAAATAGTGCTTGTTGCCGGCGGTTACGGCCGGGTTGGTGCAGGTAACGCCAATAACGGGAATGCCGGCCTTTTCAAAGGTATCGGACGCAGCAATGGAAACGCCCGAACCGTAGGAGCCCAGCACTACAGATACGCCCTTGCTTACCAGCTCGGAGGCAGCGGTGGCGGCTTTGTCGTTGGAAGACTGGTTATCTACAATTACCAGCTCAACATTGTAGGTTTGGCCGCCAATTTCAACGGTGGGCTGTACGCTGTTGGCATATTGAATGCCAAGGGTTTCTTGCTTGCCGCCCGCACCGTTGTCGCCCGAGGCCGGCTCGTACACACCAATTTTGATAACGTTGCCCCCGCCTGCCTGGCTACCTTCGCCACCCGGCTGGGTAGTTGAACAGCCCGCAAATATGGCGCAAAGCATTACAACTGCAATCGTCACTGCGAAAATTCTTCTCATGTCACTTCCTCCTGTTCTTCCGGCTGATCTTAGAATTATCCAAATCGTGCCAGATAGTCGTATTATATCACCTTGTGCAGGCAAATTCAAGAATTTTGTGGCTGGTAAGGGCCTTTTCCCCTGCACAAATAATACTTTATCTTAAAATATGCTATAGGTTTGCGTTGGCTATTACATTTATGCTTGGTTTATGGCATGTATTGCACGAGCCGGGAAACGCTTGTGCGTACCCCGGCTCGTAGCAAATTGAAATCTGCCTTAAATTATTTAAGGTAGGGCGTTAGGTCTATGCCTGTTTCCAGTGTATAAGAGCCATCGGCATTTGGCGACGGAGTGGCATATTGAATGGTATTGCCTCCGGGGCCCTGCTTTACATAGGCTTCGTCTTCCGACACCAATATTTGAATAACTTGGCTGCCGGTTTTAAGTGTAATACCCTTAAGGGTTACAACGAGCGTATTATCTTCCGAAACACTTAGTACGGCGCTTCCATAAATTACTTTATTACCTACTATATTAAATGTTAGAGGGTTTAGCTTGCTAAGATCGTCTACTTTAATATAAGTGAAGCCCCAGCCCTGCCCTGTTACATACTAGGGTTGGCCAACCATTGCTACGGTGTTGGTGCCACTAAGCACCGATAGGTGAATGCTGGCCCAGGCGCTATACTTCTTGTCCAGCTCGTTGATAATATAGTCGATACCGTCAACAAATGCTACGTTGCCTTGCGCATCTATAGTAAACTCGAGGTCTTCCACCGGTAGGTAGCCATCTGGTAGCTGCTCGCGCACAAAATAAACACCGGGTACTGCGTTCTCCAT
>CAYYOY010000157.1:0-4901 GCA_964473265.1 uncultured Oscillospiraceae bacterium | reverse complement strand
CTAAATCAACATCTGCCCTAAATTTGTGCCGCAAGCAGAACATCCACAAGAGGCCATCTGACAGCCAGGTCAAATGCCGGTTCAGCGATAGGAATATCGTGTTGTAATTGGCGAAAAGCCCAGAAGTTTTTGCTTCGGCAAAAATGGGTTCATAGGTGGTTGCACTTGTGAATGGTCAACATGAGCAGTAAGAGTAATATTACTGTATAGGCTCGAAAATTTGCATGTTCCACAAGGTGGGGTTTTTCCCCATGCTTTTAAACATGGAATAGACCATTTACAAACAGCCATTTTAAATGGCTGTTTTTTATTGCGGCAAAAAACTAAAAACAAGGGAGAAACACATGAAGCACACCATCAAATGGCTGCCCCTGCTCCTTGCAATTGCAATTGCCCTTTCGGCCTGCGGCCAACCTGCCGGACAAACGACCGGCACTACCACCGCGCAGGCAAACGAAAAGTTTTTACAAAGCATGGATGTCGACTATTCCTACAACTTTGCCAAAAGCCTGGAAGAGATAAAAAGCAATGAAAAGCTGGGCTACAGAACGGCAGGCTCTGCTGCCGAAATTGCCACCGGGCAAAAGATTTTTGAAGAAATGCAAAAAATTGGCCTTGCCGAAGTGGCTAAAGATGAATTTACCCTTGACACTTGGGAATTTGAAAAGGCCGAGCTTACCTTTACCACCGCTGAAGGCCAAAGCCACACCGCTGTTTTGGGTGGCTACCAGACCAACATTCAAACAAACGGCCCCAAAGAGGTAGAGGTGCTGTATGCCGGCAAAGCAACCAAGCACGACCTAGCCCAACTGGACGTAACCGGCAAGTGGCTGCTGGTGGAAATGAACCAGTATGACGAATGGTGGGTAAGCTACCCGGCACTTGCGGCGAAATCTGCCGGTGCGGCAGGCATTTTAGCCGAGCAGACCGAGGACGGCTACGGCCAGATAAGCCCCGATTCTTTGAACGCCAACGATATTTGCGGCCCGCACGATGCCCCCGCGCTTTCTATGTCGCGCACCGATGCCGGCGTTTTAATGGCTGCGCTGGAAAAGAACAGCAACCTGCTTACCGCAACACTGGACGCAAGCTCTACTGTTACGCTGGGCGGTAAGGCCTATAACATTTCGGGTAAAATTCTTGGTAAGGATAAAGATTCCTACATCCTGGTTTCGGGACATTACGATTCATACTTTGCCGGCTTTCAAGATGACAACGCCGCTATTGGCATGCTAATGGGCATTGCCAAAGGCCTGATAGACAGCGGCTACCAGCCGGAGAAAACCATTATCTTTAATGCGCTGGCCGCCGAGGAATGGGGCGTAAGCAACACCCGGTACGATTGGTCCACCGGCGCATACAACCAAATTTTCCGCATACACCCCGAATGGCAGGGCAAGGCGGTAGCCAACATCAACTTCGAGCTCCCGGCCTACGAACATAAGGCTGCAGATGAAATTCGCAGCGTTTACGAGCTCAGCACCTATCTGAAAGGCTTTGTGGAAACCCTGCCCGCCCCCGAGGGCGTTTACCCCGAGGGTGTGAATATACTGGCGCCGCTGCGCACCTGGTCGGACGACTATTCGTTCTCGATAGCCGGCGTGCCCGCCCTGCGCAACGATTTTCAAGACGCACCCTTTAGCCGTACCCACTACCATTCGCAGTTCGATAACAGCGAAACCTACAATAAAGCCGCCTACCAATTCCACCACATGCTCTACGGAATGCTCACCATCTACTACGACAGAACCTGCGTAGTACCGCTCGATTTCACCGTTACTATGCAGGCCATGCAGCAAAGCATTGAAGCAGATGTTTTTGCCCAGGCAGGGGTAGACCAAGCGCCGCTGGCTGAAAAGCTGCTGGCGGTGTCGCAGGCTGCCCAGGCACTCAACCAGCAGGTGGAGCAAATCAACACCGAGTACCGGCAGGCCCTTGAAAGTGGCGATGCCGCTAAGGCTGCCAAGCTCTACACCCAAAGCCGCAGCCTGAATGCTAAGCTGCTAGAGGCCTTCCGCTTCGCGCAGGATAACTTTAACCGCCTTACTTGGGAGGATGTACAGAAATTCCCCCACCAGCTGCCGGCCGAAAACCTTGCCAACCTATATGCCGCGCAGCAGGCCCTGCAGAGCGGCGATGTAGCACTTGCCGTGGATGAATACCTCTGGGCGGTAGATAACAACTGGTACGCCTACGATTGGGATAGACAAGTATACGACTACTTTACCAACTATGTGCTCAACCAGCCTGCCGACCGCCTGATGTGGGGCGCCGGCCGTGTTGTGGGCCATGTAGACCTATTCGATAGCATTAACAGCCTGCTGGAAAAATACGATGCACCCCAGGCCGATGTCACCGCAGAACTGGCCGACATTGCCAAGGCCATTGCCGACCAACAAGCGCTGCTGCAAAGCCTGGTAGCAAACGAGGTTGCCCAGCTTACAACGCTGGAAGCAATGCTTACCCAGGCTGCCTAAATAGGGCGATACCCCCATATGTGCAACACCCCGCAAAGCCGTGCTTATGGCTTTTGCGGGGTGTTGTGGTTTGGGGAGATTAGCGCAGCGTGGTGCGTATACCGTCGTAGCCTGCCTGCGCCTGTGGAAAGATAGCCTGTGCGCCGGCAATGTGCTGCTGCGGGTAAGGTAGCGCCGGGCTGAAATGGGTAAGCCAAAGCGCGCGGGCCTGCGCCTGCTTTGCCAGCTGGGCGCTTTCCCAAAAGAGCATGTGGCCCTTTTCGTGCAGCCGGTGCTGCTTTTCGGGGTCGGCATCCATGCCCTCGCAAATAAAAAGGCTGGCGCCCTGCGCAAAGGTGGCAATGGCGGGAATGGGCGCGGTGTCGGTGCAGTAGCAAACCTTTAAGGGGGCGCGGGGGGCATCGAGCACCTGTTCGGGTGCAATGCTTTGTCCATCGGGCAGGGTGAAGGCCTCCCCTGCGTGCAGGCGCTTGTAATATTCCTTTGGAATAGGCAGCGCCCCCGCCTTTTGGGGGTTGAAAACCGGCTTTCGGCGTATGGTTAGGCTGTAACCCAGGCAGGGAATGCCATGCGCCAGTTCCAGTGTGGCAATTTCAAAGGCACCATGCTGAAAGCTTTGCCCACCTTCCAGCGGCAGAATTTCCACTGGGTAGGGCAGCACAGGGGCAATGGTGCGCAGCGCCTGCACCACTTCGGCAATGCCCGGCGGGCCGGCAATATACAGCGGGCTTTGCTTGCCGCTATTGCCCAGTGTAAGCAAAAGCCCCGGCAGGCCGGAAGTGTGGTCGGCATGAAAGTGGGTAATGAGCAGTAGCTCCAAGCGTTTTAGGCGGCAGCCGGCCACCTTTAGTGCGAGCTGTGTGCCCTCGCCACAGTCTATCAGCAGGGCGGTGCCCTGGTGCTCCAGCCAGCAGCAGGGCAGCCAGCGGTTGGGCAGGGGCAGTACACTGCCGGTGCCCGGTAGGCATACCTGGAGCATAGCTTCACCTCCACTGTTATTATGGCTGCTGCCATTATTCTAAGTGCGCAGGCAGAGGAATATGCACGGCGGCTGCAGCGGCTGGCTTGCCCAGGCCTTGACCCCGCGCCGCTTTGCGGGTACAATGGCAACAACGGCAACGGTTGCCTTGCCGGAGAGGGGGAGCAGTGTGATTTCCGACGCACGCCTGAACAAGCTGTGGCAGGTTGCCAGCCTATATTACGAAAAGCACCTTACCCAGGAGGAAATTGCCTCTATTGTAGGCGTTTCGCGCCCCATGATAAGCCGCATGCTTGCCGACGCGCAAAGCAATGGAATTGTAGAAATAACAGTGAAAGAACCGGTGTATCTTGCCGGCGGATATAAAGAAACACTGAAAAAAGTTTACGGCCTGGCCAGCGTGCAGGGTGTACGCATCGACCGCCAGGGCGACCCCGAAGGCAACCGCAAAATTGCCCAGGTCTGCTGCGAATATCTTTTCTCTCTTACAGGCGTAAAGAACATTGGCATAGGCTGGGCAGCATGGTGGGCGATCTTGTTTCCTACATAGAAAAGGGCCAGTACAGCCACTACCCCGTGAACAGTGTAGCGCCGCTTATTGGCAACAGTTCGGTTTCTAACCGCAACTACCATTCTAACGAAATTGTGCGTCGCATTGCCTACCGCCTGGACGCCCAACCCATTTATCTGCACGCGCCGGTGCTGTTTGAAACCCGCCAGGAGCTCGACGCCTTTGTAGAAACCGAAACCTACCGCCGCATAGAGCAAAGCTGGCGAGCGCTGGACGCGGTAGTGGTGAATATAGGCAACTACCCCTCTACGCCCGACCTTGCTTCGGCCATTCGTCTGGGCAAAGAGGTAAACCGCAGCGAAATTGCCGGCCGCCTGCTGGCCTACTTCTTTAAGGGGGATGGTAGCGTTATCAGCGCCTTTAGCGATTTTGTGGTGCAAGCCCCGCTGAAATATATAGCCAATGCCCGGCATGTCATTGGCTTGTGTGGAAACAGCGCCAATGTAAAGGCGGTGCAGGGCGCACTGAAAACCGGCCTGCTTACTGCCATAGTGGCCAACGAGCACACCCTAAAGCTGGTGAACGAAAATTTGTAAAAACGTAGGACCAAAAGCCGCTGTACCCATAACCCCGGTTGCCTTAGGCGGCCGGGGTTATGCTTTTACCCGCTTTGCAGGCAATGCACCCAGGTAAACCGGGCGGAGCATTTCTTAGCCTTTGTAAAGTGAGGAGCATTTTATGCACATATGTAACTTGAAAGCGCTTGAGTTACAAAATTAACTAGCTTTTTCCCTATATCAACCCCCAGTTTTTTAGAAAAACAGGAGAAAATTGGGTAGCAAATTGACAATTGTGCATATTAAAACCTATAATCTGAATAGAATGATCAGGGAGTGATGGCATGGATACAATTTTCACCGCTCAGCAGTTCAAA
>CAYYOY010000156.1:0-4945 GCA_964473265.1 uncultured Oscillospiraceae bacterium | reverse complement strand
AAGCTGAAGCGGCAACAGCCCCCGCCGCTGTCAATCCTAGAAGCGGGATCAATCCCAGCCATCGAGACGACTGAAAAGCTACGGATTCAGGTTGAGCTACCGCTACCATCCATTTCGTGCCCGGGTTGATACTGAACCCAGGCACTCCCGATAAGCCTACGAGACTATTTGGCCAGGTTTGTACGATGCTATCGTTTCCCTCTGTATTCTTTAATAAGGCTGCATTCGAGAATAAGGGCTTCAAATTCACTATCGGTAACAATATAATCGAAATCTTCTACCAGTTCTACCATGCGGTAGACCTTAGGATGGTGCTTTTCCACCGAGCGGAAATAGCTGGATACACGGTTTTTCAGCGCCTTGGCCTTGCCCACATAAATAATTTTACCCTGGGTGTTTTTCATGCGGTAAACGCCCGGCTCGGCCGGTAGCAGCAACGCCTTTTCGTGCAGTCTGGCAATATGGTGTAGGTTCATGGTTTCCCCCCTGCGGGTTTAAGCCGCCCGCCTTATGTTTGGGAATAAAATGCGGGCAGAGCCTACGCCCTACCCGCCCGATGCTCAAATAGTGAGTGCTATATTATTCTGCAAAGCCAGATTCAATTAGCTTTACCAGGTTATCCACGGCTTCTTTCTCGTCGGAGCCGTCGGCAATTACGCGGATAGCGGTGCCGCCCACAATGCCCAGCGACAAAACACCCAGCAGGCTCTTGGCATTTACTCTGCGCTCTTCTTTTTCCACCCAAATGGTTGCCTTATATTCATTGGCCTTTTGAATGAAAAAGGTTGCGGGGCGGGCATGCAGGCCAACATGGTTTTGAACGGTTACATCTTTAACGTACATATCTTTACTCCCCTACTATTACTCTTTGTGTATTATGCCTGCTACCATTATAGCATTCCCCCGCGCAACTGCAACTTGATGTGGGATATTTTGCCGCAGCTATAAAAATTTTCTGCTTGTTCGATATTTTAGGCCAAGCTGCCAAGGCAATTGTTGTGGAGTTTTACCATAAAGTTTTCAACATTGTTAGCAGTATAAACATTATGTAATAGGCAATGCCTGCATGGTAAGGTGAAATGCAATGGGTATCAGCAGTGCAGGCAGAAGGTTTACGGGCTTTATCTTTATAATATCTAGAAATGCTATGCCTATGCATACCACAATGGCAAAGCCCACCAAACACACCGAATTGAGCATTTCTGGCGAAATGAAGGGTGAAATAAAGCCGGCAGCTAAGCTGATGCTGCCCTGATATACCAGAATTGTAACCGCAGAAAAGAGAACACCAAAGCCCAGCGTGGATGTGAGGATAATTGCCATGGTGGTATCCAGCGCCGTTTTAATAAAAAGAATGCTGGCATCGCCACGCAGACTATCGTTCAGCGGGCCGATAATGCTCATAGCCCCCACGCAAAACAGCACCGAAGCGCTTACAAAACCTTTAGAAAAGCCCTCTGCACCCATGCGCTTTTCAATGGCTTGGCCAAAGCGGTGCAGGCGGTCATCCAGGCGGCACCATTCCCCAAGCAGCGCCCCCGCCACCATGCTGATAAGCAGTAGCAGCTCACCCGAGGTAGCCACACGGCCGTTCTCTACCCGCAGCATTGCGGCAAGCACTCCGGCTATGCCAATAATTGCGGTAGCAATACTCACCACGTTCAGCAGCGCCTTCTCCAGCTGCGGCGGTAGCCCTTTTTTCAGGGTTAGCCCCAGAAGCCCACCCAACACTACGCCTACGGCATTTACAAGTGTTCCTGTCATGTATTTGTACATCCTTTCATTGTAGCCGCCCGCACCTGCAGACGGGCTGCGTCCCTTTGGTGTTGTATGGTTTGAGAATTAATCGTGCTTAATCGCTTCCAGTGAAGAGATTTTAACAGCCCGACCGGCAGGGTAATAGCCACTGATAAGCCCCACCAGCGTGGAGAAAACCAGCGCCAGCCCAATGAGCCAAGGCGGCATAATGGAAATGGCCTCACCCGGCATATTGCCGGTGATAAGTGCCATGCCCATGCCTTGGTCGGGCTGCTGGGCCGACAGCGCAAAGTAGTTCATAGCGTAAGAAACTCCAACGCTGATAACCACGCCGATGGTACCGCCCAAAAAGCCGATAGAGCCAGCCTCCATAAGGAACATGGTGCGGATATCGCGCAGTTCGCACCCCAGCACCTTCATTACACCAATTTCGCGCGTGCGTTCGTAAATGGACATAACCATGGTGTTGGTAATGCCTATAGCCGCAACAAACAGCGCAATACCGCCCAGTGCGCCCAGGGTAATTTGCTGCTGCAGCGCACGTTCTTCCATGGGCTTGCGGATGCTTTCCATCGACCAAGTTTCAAAGCCCATGTCTTTAATGGCCTGCTCCACTGCAGGAACATCCTTCAGGCTGGCTGCCTTCACCTTTACATTCTGGTAGCCGTTGTCTTCTATTTTAATATTGTTGGCCTTGCAGTACTGTGTTACCAAGCTTTTCAGCTCCTGCACATCCACCAGCAGACCTTCGCGGGTTTCGTAGCCGCGGCTCCAATCTTCTTTCATGGTGCCAACTACATATAGCTCTTTCTCGATAGGCTTTATCTTTTCATCATTCATTTGGGTGCGCAGGGTGAGTTTTTCCTTGGTTATGTCGATATAAGGCTTGGGTAGCTCACCGGTTTCAGGGTCTGGCTCGGGCCATATCATATCGTAGCCTGGGCGCTTGCGGGTATCACGCACGGTGTAGGCGGCATATTGGCCGGCCAGTACGGCAATGCGGTCCTTGCCGCCCTCGCCCGATTCCGGGTAGCGGCCTTCCAACAGCTCGTAGCCCAGCATCGGCAGGGCTTCGGGGTAAACACCCACCATATTCCAAATCATCATTTGGTAGCGGTCGTTCTTGCCCGCGTAAAGCCCCATGGAAACCTCGTATGGCTGGTAAAAAGGGGTGAGGGTTTCCACCCCTTCCAGGGCTTTCATTTGGGCTAGCATGGCATCGTCCAGCTTGGGCACTTTTGGGTCGCCGCTATAATTGTACACCTGAATTACGGTAAGGTCGCCCATTTGCGCCAGCATGTTATCCAGGCTTTTGCGCATGGCCAGGCTCATGGATATCATAATAAGGATAAGGCAGGTGCCCACCACCACACCGGTGATGGTAAGCAGGCTGCTCACCTTGCGCCGGGTTAGGTTGCGCAGGCAAACAGAAACCAGATCAAACAGTTTCATGGGCTTCCTCGGCTTCCTCGGCTACCCCGGCATGCTGCATCAATGCCGGCTGGGGTTGGCTTTGCTCGGTTACATAGGCTACGGGGGCAGGGGTGGAAGGCAGGCCGTATTCTTCATCCTCGGCCATGAGCTCTGCCATAAGCCGGGCGTCGCGCCGTTTGCGCAGCACCACTAACACTACAATGCCGGCTACCAGCAGGCACCCGCCGCCAATAGCCCACCAGGCCCAGCCGGGCAGGCCGCCTGCGGGAGGTATTTCGTCTTCAGGGAACGTGGGCATACCGGGGAATTCGCCCTTATCGGGGAATTCGCCCTCCATACCGCCCATCATCTCTGCAGAGTAGGGTACAGTAATGGTTTTTATCTGCATATTCTCATCTTCATATGTAAAGATTACATTGCCCGAAAGACGGCCAGATTCGTTGCAGGTAACATAAAAATCTACCGAGCCACTCTTGCCGGCCTCAACATTGCCAATATTCTGCCGCTGGCCAGGGTTGGCTACGTTGCCCTGAATTTCGGCCGAAAGGTTGTAAATTTCGCCACGGCCCTTGTTAATATAGTTGGCGGTTACGCAAATTTCTTCGCCTACCATTACCTGTTCAGGCAGTTCAATGGGGTCGGCGGCAAAGCGGTCGGGCTGCACCACAGGAATGGCAATGGTTTCGCCGGTGGTGCCGTCGGTCCATGTGGTTTTGGTAAGGTATTGATACTTAAACTCTATCTTTACCTGCTGGCTTTCCTGCTTGGCACTGGGACGCGCCTGCACCTCTACCACCTTGGTAATGCTTTCTTCGGCCTGCACCTCGGGGAAATAGAAGGTGTTGGAAGAGCTGGTGAGCGCCAGGCCCTCGGGCATGGTAAGGGTCATCATTACATTTTCAATATCGGTACCGGTGCTGGTGTTTTTGAAGGTGATGGAAAGGCTGAATTTCTGCCCGGCGGTAATGGCACCGCCATAGTTATAGTTAGAAACAATAAGGTAGGGCGTAGCCACTGCGGCGGACGTGTCGTCATCGTCCCTATTAGAAGAAGAATCCTCCTTGGGTTTGCAGTAGTCAATATTCAGCAGCTGGGTATCCACATGGCCGGAAGCATCCTGCACCGTTACAAACAGGCTGTTGCCCTGGCCGGAATATTTTATTTTGGGCAGTTTTACGGTGTAGTCTACACTATCCACCGTCGAACGGTCGGTAACCGTGGGGGTGTTACCGCTGGTGGTGCTAAAGCTACCGCCAACACTTACGGTAAGGTCGCCGCTAAAGCCAATAGTATAGCTGCCGGTAACCTGTACGGTAATATCCGCCAAATAGCCCGACTGAATATAACCGGTGCCAAGCGGGCTGCCGCCCGCTGAATAAATTTTTTCAACGCCATAGCGCACGGTGTTCTCTGCGGCATTAACTACTAGGGCGATTACCCAGCCAAGAGTTCCGAGTAGGATGACAATAGCCAAAATGGCGGAAATGGTACGCTTAAGCCGGTTCATTTACATTCTCCTTTGTTTCGAGGGACTGGTGGGTGTTGTATTGGTCGGATATAATCCTGCCATCCACAATGGTAACAATACGGTCGGCATATTGTGCCAGCTTGGGGTCGTGCGTTACCAGCACAATGGTGAGCTTGTTTTTTCGGGCTACGCCCAGCATAAGCTCCATAACCTCGCGGGTGGTTTTGGTATCGAGGTTGCCGGTGGGTTCGTCTGCAAAAATAAGCTTGGGGCTACCGGCAAGTG
>CAYYOY010000155.1:0-4963 GCA_964473265.1 uncultured Oscillospiraceae bacterium | reverse complement strand
CCATGAAGCTTATGAGTATTGCCATGCAGCCATTAAGTGCACCACCGTTTCCCTTGGAAAGAATTGAAGAAATGGTTGCGTTTATGGGCGGCGATGGCAGCCTGCCAAAAGCACACAATTAGTGCATCTATTTTGGCCTAATGGCATATAACTTGTCAAAAGCTGTCAAACGTGAGTTTGACAGCTTTTGGTGTATAGGCAAAAATTATTTATTCTATCGTAAGCTTTTCTGCTTACGACGTAAAAATTAAAGCTTTTTTTGCAATTATTCTTTATATCCCGTAGTTAATCTCTCGTTTTTCAACACGCATGCACACCCATAAGTCAAGCCCACGCTAAAATTTTTAGCGTGGGCTTTTTAGCTTGTATATGTATTTTTTATGCCTTATCACTGAAAATGGGGATATATTTTAAAGCCTGCAATAGCGGCTAAGACCAGAGCCGATTAGGTTGACATGCGTTTCATTTTGCACAGACAGGAACCGCACGTAGCTAACGCCATGACGGATAGTGCGATATACCCTTTTAGGGCTAGTGCATACCACGCGTTCAACCCGTGGTTTTGCTTATTTAGCTTTCATAATTGCTTTTTAGACATTTTTTGCTAAAATGGTAGCGATTGGAAGTTTGTTACTAATGGAAAGGCCTTAAATGCAACATGGAAAACAAAAGACTATTGGGTACATTCGATATTTTTTCCTTAAGCTTTGGTGGTGCTGTGGGTTCGGGCATTTTTGTAATGCTTGGCATAGGCATTGCCCACACCGGGCGTTCCATTAGCATTGCGCTTATCGGCAGTTGTATCGTCATGCTTCTGGCATATATGTATAATGTTGTTATTAGCGCGCTGTTTGCCTTAAAGGGTGGCAACTATAGCCAAACCGCACTGCTTTTAGGCCCCACCCTTACGGGTGTAAATGCTGTTTTTATATTAATTTCGGGTTTATATTTTACTATTTGTTCTGTAGGTATTTCGGCATATATTGCATCGGTGTTTCTGGCTGTAGAGCCTTTCTCTAAGGGCATTGCCACAGGCATACTCATTGTGTTTTACGCAGTTGCCATGCGCAGCCCTAAATTTATGGCAATGCTGCAAAACAGTATGACAATAATCCTCATTGCTTCTATGGTACTGTTTATTGCAATGGGCTTGCCAAGGCTGCAGCCAGGTTATTTTGGCCCCGGTTTTTTTGCTAACAAAACCGGTGGTTTTTTAAGCGCCGTGGCAATTATGAGCTTTGCCTGCCAGGGCTCTACGCTTGCACCGGTTGCTATGGCAGCGGTTACAAACAAACCAACAAAAACAATACCCACCACCATTTTGCTTACAACGGTTGCGCTGGCACTTGTGTATGCGCTTATAGGGGTTGTGGCGTCGGGGGTTTTGCCTATTGAGCAGGTCGCGGGCCAAAACCTAAGCCAGGTTGCGGCAGCGTTGTTCCCTAGGGGTGTATTTGTAGTGTTCATTTTGGGCGGCGCTGTTTTTGCCCTTGCTACAACCCTGCTTTGTGGCATTGCAATACTGCGCTACCCTACCGAACAAGTTGCGGAGGACGGCTGGCTTCCGGCTATCTTTAAGAAGAAAACCGTTTCGGGTTATCCGTGGGTTATTACACTCACTTACTTTTTAATCTCTCTATTACCAATCTTTATAGGCGTTGGCTTTGAAGCGCTGGTTTCGCTCATTGTTATTCCCAACATGCTTATATGTGCCTATTGCAACCTTGCCTGCATAGCCCTGCCCAAACGTTTTCCCCAACAATGGCAAAACAGCATACTGCACATGCCAATGCCGGTGCATGTTGTTCTCATGGTGCTTTCCGCCCTGAGCGACCTTGCCATTGCCGCTATCCTTTTTTCTTCGCTCCAGCCGCAAGAAATGGTAGCTGCAGTGCTTATCGTTCTGGCTTGCATAGGGTTTGCGGTCTATCGGCTTAAAGCGGGCCATGTAGATCTTGCGGCGCTTGAGGCCCGCAAAAGAGCAATCCTTCAAGAAGCTGACACCACCCACATTTGAGCAACGGCAAGATTTTGTTTGACATTAATCTTTCTATATACTACAATTTTAATGAGGTGAAACAGTATGAAACCCCACGCTAAAAGCAGTATTGCACCGGTTGTTATTACGGTTATTTCAGTGCTGTACTATATTGGTTTTGCAATGGCGTGCATTCTTATAAAACAAATGCCGCTGCTTGTTAAGTTGCTTTTTGGTGGTGTTCCCCTGGTGCTTGCCGGGGTTGCGATATACGTTTTGGTAGAACGCATTAAAGAAATAAGGAGCGGTGAAGAAGATGATCTTAGTAAATACTGAAACCATTGCAGGCAAAGAGCTTGAAATGTTGGGCATGGTAAAGGGCAGCACCATTCAATCGAAAAACATTGGACGCGATATTACGCAGGGCCTAAAAACAATTATTGGTGGTGAGCTCACCGCCTACACCGAAATGATGAACGACGCCCGGGCTCTTGCCACCAAGCGTATGGTAGCAGAAGCCGAGGCCATGCAGGCCGACGCCATTGTAAACATCCGCTATGCTTCGTCCGCCATTATGCAGGGTGCGGCAGAGGTTATGGCATATGGCACTGCGGTAAAGTTTAAGTAACTCTTTAAAAGCTGTTGAACCTCGGTTTAGCAGCTTTTCTACTATTAAAACATAAGGGGCAAGCGCTATGAAAATTGACCATGTTGCTATGTATGTGCAGGACCTTGAAGCCACAAAACAATTCTTCTTGTGTTTTTTTAATGCAACTGCGAACGACGGCTACCACAACCCCAACACCGGCCTGCGTACATACTTTTTAAGCTTTGCAGGGGGCGGCAGGCTGGAGATTATGAACCGGCCCGATATGGCGGCACCCTCCCGGGCGCTTGCCCAAACGGGGTATATTCATCTGGCGTTTAGTGTGGGCAGCAAGCAGCGGGTGGACGAAATAACCGCCGAGCTTGCACAAGCCGGCTATCAGGTGTTAAGCGGCCCCCGCACCACTGGTGATGGCTATTACGAAAGCTGTGTGCTTGGGCCGGAAGACAACCAGATAGAAATAACAGTATAAACAGCAGAAGAAGGTGGCATAAGAGAAATCTTGCCTTTAAGGCTACCTCGAAAGCCGCACGGAAATTTTTAGTCTCTTTTTGCGCTGAGTTGGATTGATACGCAATGCAAGGAGGATATTAAGATGAAACGCATGCTGGATTGTACTGCGTCCGATTTTGCCGCCCTCAACCGCCACGGCCTAAAAAAGGCTATTGAGGCTGCCGAGGGCCGCACCATGCTGGCCGAAACCATTGGCGTATTTATGCCTATGCTGGGCAATGTTTCCAACGCCGAATTTGCCGCCGCCATGGGTGCCGATATGTTGGTGCTTAATCTTTTAGATGTAGAAACGCCTGTGGTTCACGGCCTGCCATCCACCCCGCCCGAAGAAGTGGTGCACACCATAAGAAAGCTTACCGGCCGTATTGTGGGCATAAACCTGGAACCCGTAGCGGCCGAAACCTGCACCGGCCCCACACTCGAGCAACCCTGGGCTATGACACCCGGCCGCTGTGCCACGGCAGCCAACGCCGTGCGTGCACACCAGCTGGGCGTGCAGTTTATTGTGCTTACCGGTAACCCCGGTAGCGGGGTGAACAACGCCGCCATTGTGGCCGCCCTGCGAGATATCCGCACGGCTCTGGGGGATGAAATTTTTCTGGTTGCAGGCAAAATGCACGCCTCGGGTGTGCTAGGCGAAGCAGGCAAAGCTATTTTAACCCCGCAGGATGTGCAAAGCTTTGTGGAAGCCGGTGCCGATATGATATTGCTGCCTGCGCCGGGCACCTTGCCGGGTGTAACGGTGGAAAGCATTGCCACGCTGGTAGACCAAGCCCACGCGCTGGGTGCCCTGTGCATGACAGCCATTGGCACCTCGCAGGAAGGTGCAGATGTCGATACCATTCGCCGCATTGCGCTACTGTGCAAAACCACCGGTGCAGATGTCCACCACATTGGAGATGCCGGCTACAGCGGCATGGCGCTACCCGAAAATATTTTTGCCTACAGCGTTGCCATTCGCGGCATTCGGCACACCTACACCCGCATGGCACGCTCGGTGCTGCGGTAGGGTTGTACTAAAAACACCCTCTTGCTGGGGGTGTTTTTTTGTGCTAATTTCGCTTGTTTATAACACTGCAAACATTGTTTTGGCCAACGCGCGTCCTTCACGTGCCGGCAAGCGAAGCTTCTGCTTTTAAAACTGCCTGGCAGTTTTATAAGTGAATTGACTATATCTGCCTGTAATTTGCACATACTAGTAAAACCTTACTAGTTTACAGGAGGCTGCAAGCATATGAAAAATAAGAACAATAAATCGTTGGACGATAGAGATTTCTTAAACCCAAACGGAATAGCCTCGGCTACCGAATGTACAGGCCTGGTGCAAACACCTCCGCCTGACGACCCCTGTGCCGAAGCCTACGAAGAAATTTACAATATACCCGAGCAGGGCAACCTAAAGGATATTGAAACCCGCGCCGCTAAAAACAACCTTGGCAACACCCAAGGGCTGGATGGCCGCAATGGATAAGGCATCCTTTATTGGCATGGGCCGCAACCCAGACCCCGATGTGCGCGATATTCCCTTGGGCTTTGGTGCCGAGCTGGCGCAAAACACTGCAGCACATAACAGCTTTGCTCACCTTAGCGATGAACAGAAGAACACGCTCATTGCCTATGTAAAGGGTGGCGCTTCGGCAGATGACGCCAAGAACCGGCTGGCTACCGCCATTGAAGAGCTTGCAAAGGGAAACGCATCCTTTTTTTAGCCCGTTGTATTTCCGGGTAGAAACACAAAGCATAAGCGCCAGACGCCAACACCCACTGTAAAGTAGGGCAGTTGGCGTCTTTTAAAATAAAGCATTTGGCCGTTTTTTTAAAGAAAAAGGCTACCAACAGTCTGCTTTTTGATAAAAATATTAATT
>CAYYOY010000154.1:0-4965 GCA_964473265.1 uncultured Oscillospiraceae bacterium | reverse complement strand
ATGGGGGTGTTCAATGCCACCCGCTTGCCAAAGGCTTGCAGGTTTTTGTTGGAGCTTTGCAGCTCGGGCAGCTGGCGGCGGCGGCCATACAGGGTGGCTACATAGCCCTGTTCCTTGCCCTGCTGCACAATATCCTGCATATAGCGGCGTACACCGGCGTAGGTTTCAAGATAACTTTTCATATATTGGTCGGCCTCGGCCACTGTAACGCCAATATCCTTAGAAAGGGAAAAGGCCGAAATGCCGTAGACTATGCCAAAATTCACCGCCTTGGCATACGAGCGCATGGCGGGGGTTACAAATTCCGGCGGCTGGTCGAACACTTGGGCGGCGGTTTTGCGGTGAATATCCTCCCCCGAAAGGAAGGCAGCTATCATGGCTTCGTCATTGGCAATAGAAGCCAGCACCCGCAGCTCTATCTGCGAATAGTCGGCGTCTATTAACACATAGCCCTCGGGCGCGTGGAAGAATTCGCGCATGCGGCTGCCCAGCTCGGTGCGGATAGGAATGTTCTGCAAATTGGGTTCGGTGGAGGAAATGCGCCCCGTGCGGGTTTCGGTCTGGTTAAAGCTGGTGTGAATGCGCCCGTTCTGCACCTGGCGCAGCAAGCCCTCTACATAGGTGGAAATGAGCTTGGTGCACTTGCGATATTCTAAAATACTGCCGATGATAGGGTGATGCGGACGCAGCTCTTCCAGCACCTCGGCATCGGTGGAATAACCGCTTTTATTCTTCTTTTTGGCGGGCAGGCCTAAATGCTCGAACAGCACCTCGCCCAGCTGCTTGGGCGAACCAATGTTAAAGCGACGCTCCGCTTGGGCGTATACCTCTTCGGCGAGCTGCTCGGCGCGGGCCCGCAGCTCCTGCCCGAAGGCCTCAAGCGCACGGGCATCCATGCAAAAGCCTGCCAGCTCCATTTCGGCCAGCACCTGTGCAAGCGGCAATTCAATATCGCGCAGCAGCGGCATAAGGGCATCTTGGGTCAGCTTTTGGGTGAGCAGCTCGGCCAGCGGGGGGAAGAGCACCGCCTGCCCGGCCAGCGCAGCCAGCTCTTCGCTCAGGCCTTCCGGCAGGGTAACCCCTGCTTCCACGCCATATTCCCCCGCCAGGCGGGGCAGAGTATATTCGCTGGCGTTGGGGCTCAGCAGATACCCCGCTATACGCACATCGAATATAACATTTTGTATAGAAGCTCCTTGCAGGCTGGCATAGCGGTGGCAGGCTTTGGTGTCCGGCAGGCGCTTGGGGCAAGGCAGTGCCAGCACCTGTGCCAGCGCCTGTTCGCCCTGCTCCCACAGCCATAGGCTGCCCTCTTGCAGCAGGGCAAGGCAGCCGGGGGTGTCGCCTGCGAAAGCAGGGATAATATCCACCGGGGCGGTTGCTTCCAAGCCCTCGGGCAGGCCGCCTTGGCAAAGGGTGGCGGTGAGGCGGGGGGCCTGGGGGGCGGCGGCTGCCTCGGGGGCAGGTGCGGCACCCGTGGGGGCGGTGAGCCCCAGCCGGGTGATGATGCTGGACATTTCCAGCGAGGCCAGCCGCCGGTAGAGTGCGGCAGGGTCGCCGGGTTGCTTGGCATAGCGCGCAGGGTCGCAATCAATGGGTGCGCAGGTATCAATGCGCGCCAGGGTTTGGCTCATGTGTGCCATTTCCTTGCCCGCGGTAAGCTTGTTTTTTACACCGGGCGTTAGGCCGAGGCTTTCGAGGTCGCGGTAGAGGGCTTCCAGGCTGCCGCAGCGGGCAATGAGCGAAAGGGCTGTCTTTTCGCCGATGCCCGCCACGCCGGGGATATTATCGGAAGCGTCGCCCATCAACGCCTTTACATCAATGAGCTGGCCGGGCTCTACGCCGTATTTTTCGCGCACGGCCTCGGGGGTCATCACCAGTGTTTCGCGGGTGGTGGCCAGCAGCACGGTAACCTGCTCGTCCACCAGCTGTAGGCTATCGCGGTCGCCCGTGGCAATGTAGCACTGTGCCCCGGCACGGTTGGCACCGGCCGCCAGGCTGCCTAGCAGGTCGTCGGCTTCCCAGCCCTCGCAATCCAGCCGGGGCAGGCCCATTTCATCCAGTAGCTGCTGTAGCACCGGCAGCTGGGCGGCAAGCTCGGGCGGCATGCCTTTGCGCTGCGCTTTATACTCGGTGTATAGTTTGTGCCGAAAGGTGGGCGCCTTGCGGTCGAAGCAGATAACCACACTTTCGGGCTGGTATTGTTCCAGCAATTTAAGCAGTATATTCAGAAAGCCAAAAATGGCGTTGGTGTACTGTCCGTCCTTGGTAGTAAGCAGCTTTATGCCGTAAAACGCTCTGTTGAATATACTGTTTCCATCAACTGCGAGTATTTTCATCCTGCAAAACCTCCCTGTAGATATCTCCCTTTTTGTGGCCGGTTTGGGCGGCGGCCTGCTTTGCGGCGGCGCTGGGGGCAAGACCGTCGGCTATAAGCTGCCGGGCCATGGCAGCCGCCTCTTCCAGTGGAATTTGCTCGCCGGCTTGCGGTGTGCTGCCCGCCACCACCAGCACAAATTCGCCCCGGGGCGGGCTGGCGGTAAAGTGCTCAACAGCCTGCTGCAGTGTGGTGCGCAGCACCTCTTCGTGCAGCTTGGTAAGCTCGCGGCAGAGGCTTATCTTGCGGTTGCCCCAGGTGGCCAGCATATCGGCCAGGGTGGCCAGCAGCTTGTGGGGCGCTTCGTAAAACACCAGAGTGCGTTCTTCGGCCGCCAGCTGCCGCAAATGCTGCCGCCGGCCTGCTTTGTTGGTGGTTAAGAAGCCCTCGAAGCAAAAGCGGCCGGTAGGCAGGCCCGAAAGAGCCAAGGCGGTGGTTACGGCTGTGGGGCCGGGCACGGCGGTAATTTCTACCCCCGCCTGAGCACAAAGGGCCACCAAGCCTTCGCCTGGGTCGCTTATGCAAGGCATGCCGGCATCTGAAACAATGGCGCAGCTTTCGCCGGCCAGTATACGCTGCAAAATTTCTTGCCCACGCGAAAGCATGTTGTGCTGGTAGTAGCTTACCAGCGGCTTTTTCAGACCCAAATGGTTGAGCAGCCGTAGGGTAAGGCGGGTATCTTCCGCGGCAATGAAATCGGCCTCGGCTAGGGCTTTGGCCGCACGGGGGGAAAGGTCGCCCAAATTGCCGATGGGCGTGCCCACCACCACCAGCTTTGCCATTTGCGTCATCCTTTCAAGAAGCAGATGTAAGTAGCAAGTGCCTGCCTTAGCCCTGCTGCGGCTGCGCTTGTCCGTAAATTTGCAGCAGCTCGGCCGAAAAGCCACCGGCCTCGTTCTGCACAAAAAGTGGCGGCTCTACCGTTAAAAAGGGCTTGCCGCCCCGGGTGGCTTCGCACAGCAGCAGCCAGGGGGGCGTTTCGGGGCGTTTTTGTACAAAGCGCAGGCGCTTGGGTTCCAGCCCGGCGGCGCGCATGGCGGCAAAAACATCGGCCAAGCGCTGGGGGCGCTGGCAGAGGCACAGCCGCCCGCCATAGCGCAGCAGGGCCGCCGCCGTTTGGCAAACCTGCTCTAGTGTGCAGCTAACCTCGTGGCGGGCGGTGCGGCGCTGGTCGTGGGGGTTTAAAAGGCCGCTGCCCGGGGCTTTATAGGGTGGGTTGCAGCTTACTATATCGTAGCTGCCCTTTTGCAGTAGGCCGTCCAGTTGGGTTAGGTCGGCATGCAGGGGGTAAAGCCTGCCTTCCAGGCCGTTTTGGGCAATAGAGGCCGATAGTAACTCCACGGCTTCAGCCTGCAGCTCTACCCCGAAAGAGAGGTGGGGAGTAACCGGCCCACGCTGCCATAGCAGCGGGATGATACCGCAGCCGGTGCCAAGGTCGCAAGCTTTTTCGTTTTTTCGTATACGGCAAAAATCGGCCAGCAAAAAGGCGTCGGTGCCAAAGCGGTGCACCCGCGAAACCGCCACCTTTAGCCCGCCGATGTCTTCCCAAGTAAGCATTGTTGCTACGCTCCCAGGTCTAGAATAAAAGGTAAATGACGAATAACGATGTGGATAAAAGCTTACCATACATTTCGGCAGCTTGCAAGAAAACTACCCCGAAAACAGCAACCAAGGGTTCGCGCTTATTAGGCGCAAACCCCCGCTGCATACTGTATAGCCGACGCACGTCTTAATGTGCCAGCAGGCAAAGCTCGCTGCTTATAAACTGCGCGGCAGTTTAATAAGTGAATCGGCTATATTAGAACAAATTAAATTTCCACTGGCGGGGCTTGAGATGCCAAATATTCTTGGCATAATCTTCTATTGCGCGGTCGGCACAGAAGAAGCCGGCAGCCGCAGTGTTCAGCAGGCTCATGCGCTGCCAAACCTCCTGCTGGGAATACAATTCCATAGATTTTTGTTGAATTTCACGGTAGGCGTTAAAATCGGCAAGGGCCATGTAGCGGTCGTTAAACTTGAAAGAGTTGGCAACATCCTCAAAGGGGCCAAAGCCTTTGCCTTCCAGCATGAAATCGATGGCCTGGCGGATATGCGGGTCGGTCTCGTAGTAGGCAAGGCTATGGTAGCCCTGCTGCTGCAGCGCCGTAACCTCTTCGGCCCGCATGCCGAAGATTAGGTTGTTTTCCATGCCGGCATGCTGGCAAATTTCTATATTCGCGCCGTCCAGCGTACCTAGGGTAATGGCACCATTGAGCATAAGCTTCATGTTGCCGGTGCCGCTGGCTTCGGTGCCGGCGAGTGAAATCTGCTCGGAAATATCGCTGGCGGGCATAAGAATTTCAGAAAGCGAAACATTATATTCTTCCAGGTATACTACCCGCAGCTTTTGGCTTACCACAGGGTCGGCCGCGATAAGGTCGCGCAGGCTGCAGATGAACTTAATAATTTGCTTGGCAAGGTAATAGCCCGGTGCGGCCTTGGCCCCGAATATAAAGGTACGGGGAATATAGGGCAGGTCGGGGTTATCGCGTAGCACAAGGTAAAGGTGCAGAATATGCAGCGCGTTGAGCTGCTGGCGCTTATATTCG
>CAYYOY010000153.1:0-5032 GCA_964473265.1 uncultured Oscillospiraceae bacterium | reverse complement strand
GGCTTCGGCTTCTTTTATGCTTTGAATAACGTCCAACAAGCTTGTCACCACCTTCTGGGTTTTATTTTACCTTTTATTGGGGGTGTATGTCAATTGTTTGTCCCGAGAAAGTTTTTATCCGCCAAGACTATAGCTTTCTATAAATTGTGCCAATTTTTTTAGCTTTTATGGCTTAATTGTATTAAAAGATAATAATTTTGTTAATAAATTGTTTTGCGGCCGGTGCCCGCTGACGGCCCGGGGCGGCGTTTTGCCACCCAATCTGGCGTTTATGCTCCGGGCCAGCGGCCCAGCCCCCAAGCAATGCCCCATAGGGGCATTGCTTGGGGGCTGGGCATGCAAAGCGCGGGCGGCCATTCGTCCGACCGCCCGCTTATACATATAAAGTTTAAATTTTAAGGGCCGCCAAACTGGGGGTAAGCTGAGAGGCATCGCAGGAAACGGTGAAGACAACGTTCACATCGTTGGTGTTCAGTAGGGTAACAAGCCTTTGTACCATTGCCTCAAATTGGGCAAGGTCTCGCCCGCCAATGCGCAGCGTGGCATCTACAAAAATGTCGGTAATGTCATAGTTACCGGCCATCAGCCCGGCTAAAAAGCCGTAAAGTGCGTCGAAGCCTTCCAGGTGGTAAGCCTCTGCGTTTACCAGACGCACATCGTGCTTAAGGTCGAAGGTAAGGACATCGCCCTTTTCCACACAAACTACATTGCCGTTGGAAGCAGCAGCAGCCTTGTGCACCATGTCAATTAGAATTTTTGTTTTGCCAAAACCCTTGTTTCCTACAATTAACTTAACCATTTCAGGTTCCTCCCTTATATTATAAAGTTAAAGAACACCCGCTATTTCAGCCGTTCCTCCAGCTGAGCCCTTTGTGCTTCAAAACCAGGCTTGCCCAGCAGCGCAAACATGTTTTGTTTATAGCCTTCCACGCCGGGTTGATCAAAGGGGTTTACACCCAGCATATAGCCGCTAATTGCACAGGCCTTTTCAAAGAAATACACCAGATACCCAAAGGTTTCTTCACGCATATCGGGCAGTTCCAGCACCAGGTTGGGCACGCCGCCGCCGGTGTGTGCCAGCAGTGTTCCAAGCATGGCCTTTTGGTTTACCACCGCCATATCTTGCCCGGAAAGAAAGTTCAGGCCGTCCAGGTTTTCAGGGTCCTGTTCTATGTGGTAGCAGCTGCCGCAATCGGCAATATTCACCACTGTTTCAAACAGGTTGCGCCGGCCATCCTGTATCATTTGGCCCATGGAGTGTAAATCGGTAGAAAAGTTTACACAAGCAGGGAATAGGCCCTTGCCGTCCTTGCCCTCGCTTTCGCCATAAAGCTGCTTGAACCATTCGCCCATCATAGCAAAACCCGGCTCGTAGCTGGCCAGCACTTCAATTTCTTTGCCCTTGCGGTAGAGAATATTGCGGGCAGCCGCATATTGGTAGCAGGGGTTTTCTTCTAAAATGGGGTTGCAAAGCTCGTTGCGGGCCTGGGCGGCACCCGCCATAATAGCGGCAATGTCGCAACCGGCAACGGCAATGGGCAGCAGGCCCACGGCGGTAAGCACCGAATAGCGGCCCCCAACATCGTCGGGAATAACAAAGCTTTCGTAGCCTTCGCGGTCGGCCAATGCTTTCAGGGTGCCACGGGCTTTATCGGTAGTACAGTAGATGCGTTTGCGTGCCTCTTCGGGGCCGTACTGCTTTTCGAGATATTCCCGGAATACACGAAAGGCCAGCGCGGGTTCGGTGGTGGTGCCGGATTTTGAAATAACATTCACCGACACGCGCCTGCCCTCGCATATGGCCAGCAGTTCGTTTAAGTATTTGGGGCTAATGTTGCAACCGGCAAAGTAAATATCCGGCGTGTTTTTCTTTAGGCTGTTGTAGAAAGGCGAGCGCAAAAATTCTATGGCTGCACGCGCCCCTAGGTAAGAACCGCCAATGCCAATAACAATGAGCAGGTCGCTATCCTGCGCAATGCGCTTTGCTGCGGCCTCTATGCGCGCAAACTCTTGGCGGTCGTAGTTTTCGGGCAGGTCGAGCCAGCCTAAAAAGTCGTTGCCCGGGCCGGTTTTTTCATGCAGCAGGGTGTGGGCAGACGCTACCTGGGCTTCCATGGCAGAAAATTCCGCTTCCGAAACAAAGCCTTGCAAGTGCCTGCGGTTTAAAGTAATGGGCATGACATTTTCCCTCCTTATGCCTGCAAAGGGCAACTTTGGCGGCCACCCGTTGCTTGTCTTAGATGGTATTACTATTCTACCCCACATGTGCACACTTTTCAAGCTTTGGGGTTAAAAATAATAAAAATTTGATAATTTAAACAAAAAAACATCGATTTCTTAGTCCTACAGTGGCTTGGCGCAGGGCTTGCCTGTTTTGCTACGCACCAAAATAATTAAACAAGGCTACGGGTAGCGGGGCTGCTCTGCTTATAGGAACGCGCCAGCAAAAAGCACGCCAGAAGGCTTATTCTATTCCAAAATGCCGCAACAACCTATAGGTTCCGGTGGATGCTGCCTGCCCCCGCGCAAGGGGGGAATTTTTATAGTAAAGTAACCCTAAAGGTTTGCAACTATGGTATACTATATGGGACAACCACCCTGTGGTATGCCTGCAATGCAATTTGCAGTAAGATTTGGGAATACTTTACTTATATTTTAAACCGGGGTAGTGCTATGAGAAAATTGTTGCCATTTCTAATAGGAAGTATGCTACTGCTGGCGGGCTGTTCCAGCAAGCCGGCTGAATTAAACCGCCACTATCAGAGCCAGGCGCTCAACTTCCGTTTGGATTACACCGAGGATTGCACCATTACCGAAGGTGCCCAAGGGGTGGAAATTGCCCTGCCTTCGGGCAAGGTGGTTGTGGCCTTCCAGCGCATTGACAATGTGGTGAACTTTACAGAGGCGCAAAACTACTTGGGCCTGGAAGGCAAACCTATAGATGTCAAACTGGGCGAGCTGGAAGGCCAAAGCCTTTCGGGCAGCACAGGCCAAGGCAAGGAGCGCATGACCGTTCAGCACCAGTATGGCATTTTAGAAGGCAAGCTCTACCTGCTTTCGGTGCTGGAACAGGGGGGGGCAGCCTCGGGCGAAAAGCGGCTGGGCCAGCAAATTGCCCAGAGCTTTGCACTGGCAGATGCCACCAAGGCCGAGCCCAAGGAGCTGGAAAGCAAGGCGCTGAATATGCGCATTCGCTACCCGGGCGATTGCACCGCCGAAGGTACACCCGGCGGCTACCGCATTAGCCTGCCGGGCGCAGCGGCGGGGGTAGAGCTGCTCTCGCTGCCTTACGAGGGCGACGCCGAGCAGATTATTGCCACCATTAAGCAGGCCTATGTAGCGCTGGCCGGCAAGCATGGTCTGCAAATAGAGCTGGACGAAAATGGCTGGCAAAACGGTGGCCGTATGTCGCTAAGCTTTACCCAGGATGACAAGCCCTGCAAGCTGGAGCTTTGGTTCACCGCCTTTAACGGACGAGCCTACGCCATTGGCAGCGCCGGCCAAACCGAGGCGCTGAGCCGCTGGCAGCCCACAATAGAAGATATTTTGGGCAGCTTTGCTTTTATAGAAGGTGGCGAGCCGGTGCACCAACTGGCTGAAATTCGCGAGCGCAGCATCCCCGGCGCTATTGGTTCACCTCTGCCCGCCGGGCAAGCGGTGGACGATAGCTTTTTTGCCGATGCCGTGCTACTGGGCGATTCGCTTACCTACGGCTTTGAGGCATATCAAATAGACATTCCTGCCAAAACCATTGCCAGCACCAGCATTAGTGTGGGGCAGGTGGCCGGCAAAGAGGTGATAGAAGCCGGCAGCAGCACCATTACCATGCTGGAGGCACTGCGCCGCGCAAACCCCAGTAAGGTGTATCTTATGTTGGGTGTAAACAGCATGGGCGTAAGCCAAGAAAACTTTATAGCCGCCTACCGCGGTTTGCTGGGGCAGATACGCCAAATGCTGCCCGAAGCCGATATTTATGTCCAGAGCATTCTACCGGTAACAGCCAGCAAATCGAGCCCGGCGCAAAACACCAGCTCGTATATCAACAACCAGCGTATCGCCCAGTTTAACAAGGCTCTGCTAGAAATGTGCTGGGACGAAGAGGTGTACTATGTAGATGTTGGCGAGGCTTTCCGGGATGAGAATGGCTGTCTGCCCGAAAACCTGAGCGCCGACGGTGTGCACATTGGCCCGCAAAGCTACCGCAAATGGTATGAGTACCTAAAAAGCCACACAGCTTAGTAGAAGATATTACAGGCCGCCAGGGAAATTTTCGCATAGAAATTGCCCCGGCGGCTTTTTGTTTGCTCAGCCTAGCCCGCCACGCCCGGTAAGGCCTGCCGGCGCAGGCGGTTCTGCGCCCCGGTTCAGGCAAAGGCCCGGCGGGCCTTTGCCTGAACCGGGGCGGCCGGCTTGGCCGGCCAAAGCAAATGCAAGGGGAATTTCCGAATGGAAATTCCCCTTGCATTTGCTTTGCAGAACCGCAGCGTGCGGCAGGCCCTACCGGGTGGTTGCCAGGCACTGCGTTTTACTTACAGCGGATTTGGTTGTTCGCCAGCCCCACGGAATAGCCTATGTAGTGGCCGGTGGGCTCATTTGGCCTATACCCAAACCGAAACTGATGGAAAGCGCTTTATCTATTGAAGCCATGGAGCTATCGTCCAGCTTGCCCATGTGCTCTTTTAGCCTGCGTTTATCAATGGTGCGTATCTGTTCCAGCAGCACTACAGAATCTTTTGCAAGACCGCAGTGTTGCGAACTTAGCGCAATATGCGTCGGCAGGCGCGATTTATCCTTCTGGCTGGTTATGGCCGCCGCTATTACCGTGGGGCTAAATTTATTGCCCAAGTCGTTTTGTACAATCAGCACAGGCCGTATCCCCCCCTGTTCGGAGCCTACCACAGGGGAAAGGTCTGCATAGTATATATCTCCGCGTTTAACAGTCAAAACAATCACTCTCCGCTTGGCTTTGTCACTTCTATTTTTGCCCGGTGGCAAAAAGCTTATACCACCCCTTACATAATTTTTTCCAAAT
>CAYYOY010000152.1:0-5032 GCA_964473265.1 uncultured Oscillospiraceae bacterium | reverse complement strand
TGAAGGTCACCCGGGAGCAGTGCCGTTGAAGATTGCCAAACCCCACCTGAGTTGGGCAGGTAATGCAGTAGACGGCAACGGCGCGGCGCCGTTATCGCCAAATGGAGTGTTTGCGGCGCTTGCCGCAAAAATTTGGGTGGTACCACGGAAGCCACGGCTTTCGTCCCATGGTTGGGGCGAAGGCCTTTTTGTTTGCGAAAAAACAGTTTGAGGTGAAAGTAGCATGAAAGCAGCATTGGATGCAATTTTGGCACAGGCCCAGCAACAGCTGGCCGCCGTAGCCGACCTAAAAGTGCTTGACGAACTGCGTGTAAAGTTCTTGGGCAAAAAGGGTGAGCTTACGGCTATTTTAAAGCAGATGGGCGGCCTAAGCGCAGAGGAGCGCCCTAAATTTGGCCAGCTTGCCAACGAGGTGCGCAGCCAACTGGAAAGCCTGCTGGAAGAGAAAAAACAAGCGCTGGCCGGCGCAGCACTGCAACAGCGGCTGGCGAGCGAAAGCCTGGACGTTACCATGCCGGGGGTGCACAGGCCGCTGGGCAAAAAGCACCCGCTCACTCTGGTGCTGGATGAGATTAAGGAAATCTTTTTGGGTATGGGTTTCCACATTGCCGAAGGGCCGGAGGTAGAGTACGACTACTATAACTTTGAAGCTCTTAATATTCCTAAAAACCACCCGGCGCGCGATACGCAGGATACCTTTTATATTACCGAAAACACCCTGCTGCGCACACAGACCTCCCCTGTGCAGATACGCACCATGGAAAACCAAAAGCCCCCTATCCGCGTGATTGCGCCGGGGCGAGTATACCGCAGCGACGCGGTGGATGCTACCCACTCTCCCCTTTTCCACCAAATAGAGGGCCTGGTGGTAGATAAGGGTGTAACCATGGCCGATCTTAAAGGCACGCTAGAGGTTTTTGCCAAGAAGCTTTATGGCGAGGAGGCTAAGGTGCGTTTTCGTCCCCACCACTTCCCCTTTACCGAACCCTCGGCCGAAATGGACTTCATGTGCTTTGCCTGCCACGGCCAGGGCTGCCGGCTGTGCAAAGGTGAAGGTTGGATAGAAATTTTAGGCTGCGGCATGGTGCACCCCAAGGTGCTTTCCATCTGCGGCATAGACCCCGAGGTCTACAGCGGCTTTGCCTTTGGCATGGGGCTGGAACGCATTGTGATGCGCCGCTACTCCATTGACGATTTGCGGCTGTTCTTTGAGAACGACCTGCGCTTCCTGGAACAGTTTTAAGAGAGGTGGAATAGCAATATGAATTTATCTATGCGCTGGCTGAAAGATTATGTTCAGCTGCAGAACGATATTACCCCCCGGCAATACGCCGACGCCATGACGATGTCGGGCTCTAAGGTAGAGGGCTGGCACTGTGAAAACGAAGAGATTGATAAAGTAGTGGTAGGCCGTGTGCTTTCGGTGGAAAAACACCCCAATGCCGACAGCTTATTTGTCTGCCAGATAGATGTAGGCCAGGGGCAGCCCCTGCAAATTGTTACCGGGGCTACCAACCTTGCGCCCAACCAGCTTGTGCCGGTGGCGCTGGATGGCTCTACCCTGCCGGGCGGCAAGAAAATTCGCAAGGGCAAGCTGCGCGGCGAAGAGAGCAACGGCATGCTCTGCTCGCTGGAAGAGCTGGGCCTAACACTGCACGATTTCCCCTACGCCAACCCCGACGGCATTTTTGTGCTGGAGGAAGAATGCGCCCCCGGCGACGAAATTTGCGCCGCCATTGGCCTAGATGACACCAGCGTAGAGTTTGAAATAACCTCTAACCGGCCCGATTGCCTTTCGGTGTTGGGTTTGGCGCGCGAAACGGCCGTAACCTTTGGTCTGCCTTTCAAAAAACCCCTGTGTCAATTCCACTCTTTTATGTGCTCACCTGTTGATTGTGAAGATTGTTCCCATTGGAATGAGAGCTTCACACAGCTTGCTGCTCCTAAAGCCTCCGCTGGCAAGGGCAATATTTCTGAACATCTTGTTGTAGAGGTACAGGCACCCGACCTCTGCCCCCGTTACACCGCCCGGATGGTGCAGAATGTAAAAATTGGCCCTTCCCCCCGGTGGATGCGCCAGCGGCTGCGTGCCAGCGGTGTGCGCCCTATTAACAACATTGTGGACATTACCAACTTTGTCATGCTCGAGTATGGCCAGCCTATGCATGCCTTTGATTACCGCCAAGTAAAAGATGGCAAAATAATTGTGCGCAAGGCAAATGCCGGTGAGAAAATTACCACGCTGGATAGCCAGGTGCGCAACCTTACCCCCGATATGCTGGTAATTGCCGATGCTTCCGGCGCCACCGCCGTGGCGGGTGTAATGGGCGGTGAGTTCTCGGGCATTGCAGACGATACCACTACGATTCTATTTGAATCTGCCAACTTTTTGGGCAGTTCAATACGAACCACCTCGAAAAAGCTTGGCCTGCGCACCGATTCTTCCTCTCGCTTTGAAAAGGGGTTGGATCCCGCCGCCTGCCTGCCGGCGCTGGAACGCGCCTGCCAGCTGGTGCAAGAATTGGGCATTGGCGATATCGTTGGTGGCTGTATTGATATCTGTGCCCCCCTGCCAAGCCCCACGCCCATTGCGCTGGAATCCCAGTGGCAAAACGACTTTTTGGGCCTTTCGCTTACCACCGAACAGATGTGTGAAACTTTGCGTTCGCTGGGCTTTACGGTGGAAGGCGAAATGGTAACGCCCCCCACCTTCCGTGCCGACGTTACCCACAAGGCCGACCTTGCCGAGGAAATTGCCCGCATCCACGGTTACGACAAAATTCCCGTAACCACCCTGCGCGGCCTGGCCGACGGCGCCTTCACCCCCGGCCAAAAGCTGGAGCGTATGCTGAGCCAAACGCTGCTCTCGCTGGGGCTGTACGAGGTTGTTACCTATTCCTTTATAAGCCCCAAATATTACGATAAAATTAACCTGCCAGCCGAAAGCCCGCTGCGTAATTCCGTGGCGATATCCAACCCTTTGGGTGAAGATACCAGTATACTGCGTACCACTGCTATCCCCTCCATGCTGGAGGTGCTGAGCCGCAACTACAATAACCGCAACCCGCAGGCCGCCCTGTTTGAGCTTGCCACTGAATACTTCCCCGGCCAAACCAGCAGCTACCATAAAGCCCCCGATGCACAGGAAGATCTGCCGGCCGAACGGCGCAGGCTTATTGTGGGCATGTATGGCGAAGGCGACTACTTCCACCTGAAGGGCATTGTAGAAATGCTGCTGGAACGCATGGGTGTTTCCGGCTGGGAAATTGCTGCTAAAACCAATGAAAGTGTTTTCCACCCGGGGCGCTGTGCCGAGCTTACCATAAACGGCCAAAGCCTAGGCCTACTGGGTGAGGTGCACCCCGCCATTTGCGAAAACTATTCTATGTCTACCCGTATGCTTGTGGCCAGCTTGGATGCCGAGCTGCTTTTTAATCTGGCCGGTGACCGCCAGATAAGCTACAAACCCCTGCCGCGCTTCCCTGCCTCGGTGCGCGATCTTGCCCTGCTGTGTGATGACGCACTGCCTGTAGCCAAGCTGGAGCAGGCCATGCGGCAGGCAGCCGGTAACCTAGCCGAGCGTATCCAATTGTTTGATATTTACCGTGGCTCCCAAATTCCCACCGGTAAAAAGAGCGTGGCCTATTCCCTTACTCTGCGCGCGGCCGACCGCACACTAACCGACCAAGAAGCCGATGGCGTGGTAGAAAAAATTCTGCGCCGTGTGGGCGAACTTGGAGCTGCGCTGCGCAGCTAGGTGCTTCTAAAGCGAATATTCAAACCTGCGCCGCAGGCCGAGAGGGGCCATCCCCCTCGGCCTGCGGATATTGTATGAACTGGCAGGTAATATTTTTCTTGTAAATTCTCGCTTTGTTTGCTATACTATATTTGTAGCAAGGCAGAATGCTGCTAGGCATATCTGCTGCATTTCTACAGCAAAAGAGGTGAATTCTGTGCAGGAGCCGACGATATCCTTTTCGATTCAAAAGGAAAAGGAACAGGAGGTTAAGCAAACGCTTACCACCGTTTACGACGCTTTGCGCCAAAAAGGGTACAACCCCATTAACCAAATTGTGGGGTATATTCTTTCGGAGGACCCCACATATATCACCACGCACAACAATGCACGAAGCCTTATTCGCCGTATAGACCGTGACGAGCTTTTGCGCATTTTAGTTAAAAATTACTTGGGCGACTAAGCTTTTACCTATACCCCTATTAATTACAGGAAAACCAAGGAGGCCGCTTGATGTCTGATAATAAAACCGCCAAAAAAGCCAAGCTTAGTTACAAGGGCCGTCCCCTTGTACGCAGCGGCAATGTAATTTACTTGGGTGATGCTGCCGATGAATTTGTTGCTATGCTAACCGTGCTTGCCACGCAAGAGCAGGCTGGGCTGCAGGTAGCCACAAAGGTGCTGGTGCAGATTGTTTCAACCGACACCAGCCTAGCCCCCAACGCACGCATAGCTAAGCGAGCCGAAAAAGCCGGGCTATACGAGGCTATTAGTATTGCATCTATTTGGCTGGAAAGAATGTGCGCGCAGTAGGCACCGTTTACAGCGCGCACGGTTGGCCAGCCGGCCAATTTTTTATGCCGTTATTGCCTCAAGAGGGCTTGACGCACCGCCCCTGCTTTGCTATAATGGCACAGGCGCATAAATCGACTATATTGGCAATAGGCACTCTGCTGTGCCGCTGTTCATTTTGCAAACCCTTTTAGCGGTGGGTTTTCATGCTAGTTCTCGCAAGAAGTTTTCACATTTTGTGTTTTCTTCTTGCTTGGCTATATATTGGGAGAAGTATCGAAGTGGTCATAACGGCCTCGACTCGAAATCGAGTAAGCCCTTAACCGGGCCCGTGGGTTCGAATCCCACCTTCTCCGCCAAAAAGAGACAAAATTCAACAGAATTTTGTCTCTTTGCTTTTTTTACGGGTTGTGGTATGCTTTAGTAAAGATTATATATATTTTGTTACCGGATGAAAAATGATTATTGGATGGTGAGAAGATGATAACAGGATACTACTGCACA
>CAYYOY010000151.1:0-5097 GCA_964473265.1 uncultured Oscillospiraceae bacterium | reverse complement strand
TGCGTTGAAAGCCTCTGCAGATTCGGGCAGGTCGGCCTCGGCGCCGGTGTTTTTGTCAGAGTGCTTGTTGTTCTTTTTTGCTACCAGAGCGATTGCAAACTGAACTACTGCCATAATGGCCATGAGAATGGTCCATCTGTCGGTAAGAATCATGGGTGTACGCATGTCTTCGGTGAGGATAAATACTACCACCGATACAACAGCAAGTACTACGCTTGCAATGCGTGCCCAAGCCTTACGGTCTAACTTCTTGCGCTCTTGTTGCCGGTTCTCTTGCGTGGTGCTGGCCGCTTGTGCATTCTGTTCCTGCTGCTTGCGCTTTTTGTTCTTGAAGTAGGTTACCACCAGAGCAAGCGAAAGGCCTGCCGTAAAGATGGTGAGCAACAGGTTTACAAGTGCCCATGCGGTTTTGGCGTTGGCAAGAGCGGTTTCGTTGTCTTCAAGGTTTGCAAATTCCGGTTCTACCACAGGTGCGGGGGGAAGATCCTCGGGGAGCGGCACCGGAGGCGTTATTACAGGAGCTTCCGGCGGTGCCGGCGGTGTAAAGGCTGCGGGTTCGGCAGGTGTGGGAGTGCCGCCGTCGGTGGTGCCTGGTGTAGTGGTTGTTTCGCCACCACCGCCAGGTGTGGTACCGCCACCGCCACCACCCGATACCGCGGTAATCGCACCGGCAACAAACTCAATTGCATAGTTGCCAGAGGTAAGGCCTGCGGGCGTAATGGTATAGCTGCCAACGGGTGAAACGGGGGTGTACAGCGTGGTGTAGCTTAATTCTCCGCCAAGCACCGATACATCTTCATCCCCCGCAAAGGCGCTGAAGCTTGCGGTGAAGGAGGGCACCTGCGAGCCGACACGGATTCTGAACGAGCCTGCCGTTACAGTTAGCGGCGCCTTGCTAATAACCACCTTGGCACTGCTTGTTACCGTCTTGTAGTTGGCCAGCGAAAGTTGGTATTCAACGGTGTACTCGCCCGCATTCTTAAAGGTGGGCCGTTCGCTATCCCATTCACCATCCGGGGCTACGCGGTAGGATATAGCGGCATCTTCCATGCTGGGAATAACTGTAATGCCGTATTCCAAAGTGTCGTACACGCCGGAGTAGCCGTTAGCGGTTACCGCGAAAAGGCCGGTGGTGTTTTCAACAACGGTAAGCGTTGCTTTAACAACCTCTATGGTGTAGTTTTTAGCAGCTGCACCATCGGCAATGTCAATAATGTACCCATCACCTACGCCATGGTTGCTGGGGGCTGTGGGGTCGTAATCAGTAATGGTTTTCAGCCCGCTAATTAGGTCTTGGCTGTCTTCACCCTTAAAGCCTGTAATCTCTTTAATTTCAAGCTTAGGGGTGCTGCCGTATTCTACTTCTTCATCCTTCAGGTAGATTGTAAGAGTTTCCGTCGAAATAGAAATGTCGGCACTGGTGGTGAATTCGTTATAATTGGGGTTGGTAATTTTTACATGCACTGTGTATCCGCCTACATCAGAGTAGGTAAGCGGGGTTGTGCTCCAGCTTGCGCCGTCTTCACTGTAGTACACTGTGCTGCCGGCGGGAATGGCATCCTCATCCAGGGTAACACCATGCTGTGCAGCATCGTATTTACCGCTGAACCCGTTGATACCAACATCCATGTCGGCATGTTCAATTGCCAACTTTCCAAAAACAGGGGTGATGCTATACTGCTCGGTTACATCCTTACCGCTTACTGTTTCCTTAAGCGTAAAGTTTACGGACGACAGCTGGTAGCTGCCTACGTTGGTTCCGCTGGCAACCGAAGCAGCCGAGAGTACAAGCTCATGCCCAGACTTAGGCTGCACACTGAACTCTGCATCGGCAGCGGTGCGGGTAAGGGTTTGCGTGCCGCCGCTATAGGGTACGGTGCTGCCGGGCAGTGTAATAGTAATAGGTGTTTTCAGGCCAAACTCGGCGGTGCAGGTAATATCTGTAGTAATCTTGCTGTCATTTGCAAGCAGACCGGCCCAGCCAATAAAGTAACTGTCGGCGCCGGCTGCCGGAGTAGGCAGCGCAACACTACCAAACAGGGTTCCATGCTCAACCACACGCTTAATCACTTCGGTGCTGCCGTCAAGCAGGCCGTTGCCTGAAATAGCAAAGGTTACCGTGTATTTGTTAATTTCAAATACGGGGTAGAGCACCAGGTCACTATTCATGGGAATTTTATCGCCCACGTCGGCCCGGGTTCCGTTGGCATCCTTCCAGCCTACAAAGGTATAGCCTACTTTGGTAAGGTTGGTGTTGCCCAAAACCGTGTGCATGCTACCGCTGGGGTAAACATTGCTATCCACAGGCGGGGTGCCGGTATCGGCTTCGCCCATTTTGTAGGTTACGGTGTACTGGTCGTAATCGGGAATGCCGTCTTCGTTATTATCGGGGGCCCAAACTGCGTAGAAATCGTAGGCGCGTGTAACAATAATGTTCACGTCCGGGCCGGGCAGAATAAGGTCGCCCGCAATTTCGGTTTGTTCGGCAGTGCTGGTAAGTGTGCGCTCTGGGCTGGCTTCTATCCAGCCAAGGAAGATGTGCTTATCCTTGGTAGGTGCACTGCGAACGAGTTGCTTGCTACCGGTGTAGAAGGTATCTTTGCTGGTTGCGGCGTTGGCGGTGTAGGCAACGTCAAACTTGGCATTCTCTTTCCAGACGGCAAACAGCGTCATGCCGTTATCCAGCGAGGCAATTGTGGCTTTATCGGCGTAATTTGTACCGCTGCCATCTGCCTTTGTGTTCCACCCGGTAAAGGTGTGGTTTTCAAGGGCAAAGCTGTTGGCAGTTAGCGCAACATTTTTGCTGCCCTTCAGCATTTCAATCGGCTCCATTGTGCCAGTGGCCAAAGCATTGTTTTTATCGAAGGTAATAGTGGCCCACTTAGCCTGGTCCTTCTTCCACTGCGCGTAGAGCGAAAGATTATTGCTTAGAGAAGCTATTTCGGCACTCGGCTGGTAGGCAGTGCCCGAACCGTCGGCCTTCGTGTTCCAGCCGGTAAACTGGTAGCCCTCGTACACAAAGCTGTTTGCGGCAACGGTATACTTTGTGCCGGCGTAGATATCTGCACGGTCGTTATCTGCAGTGCCGTTGTTGGCCAGATACGTTACGCTCACCTTGCTGTTCTCGCGCCATTGGGCATAAAGAGTAAGGCTTGTGGCAAGGGTAATTCTGCCACCGGGAATGTAGCTTTGCCCGCTGCCGTCGGCTTTGGTGTTCCAGGCAACGAGGGTGTAGTTTGCACGGGTAAATACATTGTTGCCGCTAAGGTCATAGAAAGCATCTTTTAGTAAGTCGCTGTGTGCAAACAAAGTGCCGGTTCCGCCGTTGGGCTCGTAGCTTACAGTTAGCCACCATGCGGAATCTTTTTCAAAGCTTACGGTGTAAACAAGGTTTTGGGTAATGGGCATTCCGGGCAGGTTGGCGGCAGGGTCGACGGGGTTCCAACCCTTAATTTTATAGCCTGGGTCGGGAACTACCGCAGGCACCGCAACCTGGCTCCAGGGGGTTTCGTAAGGTACTGCGTAATCTACAGCGCCTGTAAATTTGCCACCACTGCCATCTACCCGGAAGGCCACTGTGCGGTCTTCACGGTCGTAGTACATTCTAAGAACCGGCGGGTTTGTGGCCGAAACCATAGCGCTTACACGGCTGATACTGGTGTTAAGCTTAAAGCCGGCGTAGGCTTTATCGGGTGCGGTGGCGATGCTGCCCACGCTTGCGTTGGTAACCACAGCGCGGTCGGCTACAACTTCTTCATAGCCGAGCTTGCCAAGCGTTTGCTTATAGTAGAAGATTGTGTACGAGCCGAAGGTGCTGCTGGGGGTGTACACAAAAGTGATAATGTTTTCTTCTGCATTTGCCGAAAGCAGCTGGGTTTTCTGGTAGCGGTCGGGCGTATAGCCCGAAACGGGCAGATAGGTTTCGGTAATGGTGTTGGCCTGCGTAGTTTTGGTCTTTGGCTCAGCCAGTTTGTTACCGTCGCTATCTACATAGCGAACTGTGTAATCGACGCTGGTAAACTTCTTATAGATAAATGTAATTACGTCTTTTTCAACGTCGCCGGTAATTGTATGTGTCTTGCTTACATAGTCGGGCAAATAGCCGTCGATTGCCTTTGCCTCGGCGTAAGCGGTAGCGCCGGTAGTAAAGCCGTTTAAAGTATCATCGGGGTATCCTGGCATCTGCTTGCCGCTATCATCCACATAGCGAACGATGCAGGAAAGGTTATGGTTGGGTAGCCAATAGGCCTCAATAACAGTATCGACAATAATGGGGGTGTTGGGCGAAAAGGGCTTGCCGTCTTTGGTCCAATAGGCAAAGGTATAGCCGGTACGGGTTAGTTCTTCGGCGTCGGGCAGTTCTACGGTGCCGCCGTAAGGAACCTCTTGTTCATCGGTAAAAACTTCGCCATCCCCAAGGTTTGCAACAACTTTAACTGTATAAACCAGAGGGATCCACTTTGCATAAAGGTCTAGGCCACGGCTGGGCATTGTGCCGTCAAAGGCAAATTCGCTGCCTTCAACGCAATCGGCCGTGGTGTACCAGCCGCCGAAAGTACAGCCCATAGGCGGGGTAACTGCAGCAACCGAGGGCGAAAGGCTGGTAAGCGGTGTTTCATATTTCAACATAAGGTTTGAAACGCTGCCGGTTCCGCCGTTTAGGTGGAAAACAATAGGGTAGCTGTTGCGGGTGTAGTTAATGGTTGCGGTGCGCACTACATTTGCAGAAGCGCCGTTATTCTGAAAGCTTACGTTGTCGTAGTTGCCCTGTACGGTGAAGCCATCAATGGGAAAGGCGTCTTCCACATGGGTAAGCCGCAAGCCAGAACTCGAATGCTTATACTCAATGGGAGTGCCGGGTTTATCGACATAAACTTTATCATCATAGATGCTTTGCAGCTTATAGTAAACCCGGTATGTGTAAATTCCCGAATTCACGGCATAGTAAGTTACATCACGCGTGGCCAGTTCAAGTGAGGTAGTCCATGGCTGAGAACCGTTTGAGCTGTTGCTCCAAACGCTTACCCCCATATCATCGCTGGATTTTTTGAACCATTCTGCGATATTTGCTCCATAACGAGCCATCAGTTGTTCTGT
>CAYYOY010000150.1:0-5108 GCA_964473265.1 uncultured Oscillospiraceae bacterium | reverse complement strand
GGGAAGCAAATACAGATAGGCAGATGGATGGAAACACATCCAGCCACAGGGGGGCATATTAAGACAAGGAGGAATGGGTAGAAATGGAGTTGAACATCAGATGGTAAACATGAGGTGCCACACCGGAATGCTGCAAGTGTATCCTATATTCCATCGAGCAGGTTTAGCTACAAGCACTTTCAAGCATACCTTCATCAGGTATAAAGCTCTGTGCAACAGGTGAACAATAAATAATGGGGCCGGTGGATTGCATAGTGCGGGACGGCACTTCCGGTGATGTAACGGTGGAAGCACATCACCAATGCGTCGGCCCGAGGAATACAAATCAAAAGTATGGTCAACGTATAGGAAATTATTTTACTTATTTTTTTGCATTGGGGGGTTTTGGGCATCGAACGTTTTTTTCATTCTGTAACACTTGATAAAGACGCCTGCCGCGGCTGCATAAATTGTGTAAAGCGCTGCCCCACCGAAGCCATTCGCGTGCGCGACGGCAAGGCTAAGATTATAACCGAACGCTGCATCGATTGCGGCGAATGCATTCGCATTTGCCCCCACCACGCAAAAAACGCTACGTCCGACCCACTTTCTGCCGTAAAAGCTTACGAATACACCATTGCGCTGCCTGCGCCGGCGCTCTATGCGCAGTTTAACAACCTGGAAGAAACCGACACCGTGCTTTCGGGCCTGCTGGCCCTGGGCTTTAACGAAGTGTTTGAGGTAAGCCGCGCGGCCGAAATTGTTTCGGCCTCTACCCGTTTGCTTATGAGCGAAGGCAGCCTGCTGCGGCCGGTAATTAGCACGGCTTGTCCGGCTATTCTGCGGCTGGTGCGGGTACGCTTCCCCGAGCTTTTGGGCCAGCTGCTACCGCTGCATGCCCCTATGGAGGTTGCCGCCAAAATGGCACGGGCCCAGGCAATGGAAAAAACCGGGCTGGAGGCGCACCGCATTGGTGTAGTGTTTCTTTCGCCCTGCCCCGCCAAGGTTACGGCGGCAAAAATGCCGCTGGGTTGCCAAAAAAGCGAAGTAGACCTGGTGGTAGCCATTAAAGAGGTATACCCCGAGCTGGTTAGCGCCATGAAGCAGGCAAAGACGCAAGAGCTTGCAAGTTCCGGCCGTTTGGGCATGGGCTGGTGTGCTTCGGGCGGAGAAGCCGCCGCCACACTGGGCGAACGCTATTTGGCAGCCGACGGCATTGAAAACTGCATACAGGTGCTGGAAGGGCTGGAGGATGAACGCTTTACCGAGCTCGATTTTGTAGAGCTAAACGCCTGCCCCGGTGGCTGCGTGGGTGGCGTGCTCAATGTGGAAAACCCCTACATAGCCCAAGCCAAGCTAAAAAAACTTTGTAAATACAGCCCCATTTCCCGCAACCATGTAGAAGGCCCGCTACCTGAAGAAGTGCATTGGGATACCCCCGTGGAATACGAACCCGTGCTGCAGCTCTGCGAAGATTTTGGCCGTTCTATGGAAATGCTGCAGGAAATGCAGCGCATATCTAAGCGTTTGTATGGGGTGGATTGCGGCTCTTGCGGTGCGCCCAATTGCCGGGCGCTGGCCGAGGATATTGTGCGTGGCTTCAGCTCGGAAAAAGACTGCATATTTGTTACGCGCGACCGTTTGCAGGGCCTTGTAAACAACCTGCGGCAAATGGGCATAGACCTTACCGCCCCCCTGCAAGCCGCCGAAAAGGAGGAAGTTTAATATGACAGTAGCCCAAGCGGCACAAACGCTGGGTTTTGAAATTGCCTGCCCCGGCGAAGGGCTGGAACGCGAAATTTCCGGCGTATATTGCTGCGACCTACTCAGCTTGGTAATGGGCCGTGCCCCCGCCGGTTGCCTGTGGGTTACGGTAATGGGTAACCTTAACGCCATTGCTGTGGCCGTGCTGGCCGATGCCGCCTGCATTGTGCTGGCAGAGGGCATGCCTCTGGATGAAGCCGCCGCCGCCAAAGCGCAGGCGCAGGGCGTAACCGTGCTGCGCACGCCACTGCCCGTGTTTGCCGCTGCCAAAGGGGTGGACAACCTGTTATGACAACCCAAATTACCCATTCCCCCGAAGAAACCCAGGCCTTTGCCGCCGCTCTGGCCGCCCACCTGGCCCCGGGAGATGTGCTGGCCTTTATAGGCGGCCTGGGGGCAGGCAAAACCACCTTTACCGCCGGCTTGGCCCGCGGGCTGGGGCTAACCGCCCCGGTGTGCAGCCCCACCTTTGCCATTGTAAACGAATATACCGGCAACGGCCTGTGCCTTTGCCATTTTGATATGTACCGCATTACCTGCCCCGAAGCGCTGTACGAAACCGGGTTTTACGATTACCTTGCCCGGCCAGATTGCATTTTGGCAGTGGAATGGAGCGAAAACATTGCCGGCCAGTTGCCGCCCGAGGCCATTACGGTAGAGCTGCGGCGGCTGGACGAAGACACCCGCGAAATACTTGTAAAGGGGAAGCGGTTTTGAAGCTTTTGGCGCTAGATTGTTCTTCACAGGCTGCTTCCTGCGCAATAGCAGAGGACGGCCAGCTGCTGGGCGAATATTTTGTAAACATACGCCAGACCCACAGCCAAACCCTGCTGCCCATGCTGGATAATTTGCTGGCCAGCACCAAAATTTCGCTGGCCGAAATAGAGCTTTTTGCGCTTACCACTGGGCCGGGTTCTTTCACCGGCCTGCGCATTGGCATGGCTGCCGTGAAGGGCTTGGCCTTTGGGCTGGAAAAGCCCTGCATGGGTTTTTCTACACTAGAAACACTGGCCTGGAATTTGGCCGGCTTTAGCGGCACGGCCTGCGCCGTGCTGGACGCACGCTGCGGCCAGGTATATACCGCCCTCTTCGCGCTGGAGCCCGGCGGCCCCCGGCGCCTTACGCCGGATGCCGCTCTGCCGCTGGCCGAATTGGCCGAACAACTGGCCGTGCAAAACACCCCAATATTTTTAGTGGGCGACGGCGCAGAAATGTGCTATAATAGCTTTAGTGGCATGTCCGGCCTGCAGCTGGCCCCTGCGGCCCTGCGCTACCAACGTGCCGGCTCGCTGTGTGCCTGTGCCTTTGCGGCGCTGCAGCGCGGCCAAGCGCCACAACCGGCTGCCCAGCTTGCCCCGGCCTATCTGCGCCTGCCCCAGGCCGAGCGCGAACGGCTGGCACGCACAACTTCAAACCCCCGGGAGGAAAACACATGATAGCACTTTCCTGCGACCACGGCGGCTACGAGCTGAAGGAAGCTATCCGCCATTGGCTGGAAGAACGCAACATCCCCTACAAAGATTTTGGCACCTTTGCCGCCGAAGAAGCACGCGATTACCCCTACGCTGCTCTGTATGCCTGCAAGGCCATTGCAGCCGGTGAATGCGAACGTGGCATTCTTTGCTGCGGCACCGGCATTGGCATTTCTATGGCGGCCAACAAAATGCCCGGCATGCGTGCCGCCTGCTGCAGCGATTATTTCTCGGCAAAATATACCCGCATGCACAACGACGCCAACCTGCTCTGCCTGGGCGGGCGCGTGGTAGGCCCCGGCCTTGCCTGCGAACTGGTGGACGTTTTTCTTTCCACCCCCTTTGAAGGTGGCCGCCATGCCCGCCGTGTGGCACAAATTATGGATATTGGCGAAGGCAAGCTTACCGATTAACCGGCAAGCTTGCTTTATAACTATTCAGGAGGTTTTTAATATGAACAAGCCCGTTATTACCAACCACCCCCTTATTCAGCATAAGCTTACCCTTATGCGCGACAAAAGCACCGGCTCGAAGGAATTCCGCGCCCTTACTGCCGAAATAGCCATGCTTATGTGCTACGAGGCCACTCGCGACCTACCCCTTACCGAGGTGGAGATTGAAACACCCGTAGCCAAGGCAACCACCAAGGTGCTGGCAGGGCGCAAGCTGGCCTTTGTGCCCATTCTGCGTGCCGGCATGGGCATGATTGACGGCGTACTGGCCATGGTACCGGCCGCAAAGGTAGGGCATATCGGCCTCTATCGCGACCCTGAAACCTGCCTGCCGGTGGAATATTACTGCAAGCTGCCCAGCGACATTGCCGAACGCGATGTAATCGTGCTCGACCCCATGCTGGCCACCGGCGGTTCGGCGGTAGACGCCATTAGCCAGATTAAGCAGCGTGGCGTGCAAAACATTAAGTTCATGTGCATTATTGCCGCGCCCGAGGGCTTGGAGTTCCTCACCAGCCAACACCCGGATGTGCAGGTATACTGTGCCGCGCAGGATAGTTATCTAAACGACCATAAATACATAGTGCCCGGCCTGGGCGACGCAGGCGACAGAATTTACGGCACTAAATAACACCTTCTTGTGGGTGGCATTTAGCCCCCCACAAGAGTAGGCCTGCTAGATAAAAACTGCCCACCTAGGTATTTTTGCGGAGTTACAATACTATTTTATACTAAACACTGCTGCGGAGGGATGAAAATGGCCATTTTGGTTTCGGGCGCTGCCGGTTTTATTGGCAGCCACACGGCGGCCGAGCTGCTGCTGCGGGGGGACGAAGTGGTGGGGTTCGATAACTTCGCCAACTCCAGCCCCAGCGTGGTAGAGCGTATACGCCAGCTTACCGGCAAAAACTTCCCCTTTTACACCTGCGACATGCTGGATAAACCGGCGCTGCAACAAATCTTTAACGAGCACGATATTCAGGCTGTCATCCACTTCGCCGGGCTGAAGGCCGTGGGCGAAAGTGTTTCTAAGCCGCTGGAATATTACCATGTAAACCTCGCCGGCAGCATTACGCTCTTTGAGGTAATGCAAGAGCACGGCTGCGGCCGGCTGGTGTTTTCGTCTTCGGCCACGGTGTATGGCATGCATAACCCCGTGCCCTTTACCGAAGAACTGCCCCTTTCCACCACCAACCCCTACGGCACCACAAAATTGATGATTGAAACCATGCTTACCGATATTTGTGCCGCCAACCCCGGCTGGAGCGTGGCACTGCTGCGCTACTTTAACCCCATTGGTGCCCACCCCAGCGGCCTGCTGGGCGAAAGCCCCAACGGCATCCCCAACAACCTGCTGCCCTATGTGGCGCAGGTAGCCACCGGCAAGCTGCCCTGTCTGCAGGTGTTTGGCGACGATTACGACACCCCTGACGGCACCGGC
>CAYYOY010000149.1:0-5120 GCA_964473265.1 uncultured Oscillospiraceae bacterium | reverse complement strand
AAGCGGCCATTAAAACCCTTTCGGGGGGCAATATTCAGAAAGTGGTAGCCGCTCGTGAATTCTCTTCGCAGCCACAGTTGATTATTGCCAACCAGCCAACCCGTGGCATTGACGTAGGCGCCAGCGAGTTTATTCGCCGCAAGCTGGTGCAGCTGCGGGACGAGGGTGCAGCCATTCTGCTAATTACTGCCGACCTTAACGAAGTGCTCGAGGTTAGCGATAGCATTGCCGTTATGTGCGAAGGCAGCATAGTGGCCTACTTTGCCGATAGCACCCAGGTGCAGGAAGAAGTTCTGGGCGAATACATGCTGGGCATAAAGCGGCAGACCAAGCAGGAAATTGAGCAAGCCATCAGTTGCTGATGGAAGAAAGCAGGTGTCTTTGGTGAAGAAAACTACCTTTGAGAGCAACTTTAATCTTATCCGCACACTTGTGGCACTGGGCATTGCAATTGCAATTGCAGCCGCCATTATCTTTGCCACCAGCAGCAATCCGCTGCAAACTCTCAATGCATTTTTATTTGGGCCTATCAGCAAAAGTGTCCGTATGAAAAACGTGCTAGAAACAATGATACCCCTAATGTTCACCGGTGTAGGTGTTTGCATTATGTATTCGGCCAACCAAACCAACATGGCCAGCGAAGGCGCTTTTTACCTGGGTGGAATAGGCGCTTCCTATGTGGCTGTGCGGTTTATGCTGCCGGCAGGGTTGCACCCTTTTGTCTGCATTTTGGCAGGTGGGCTGGTGGGGTCTCTTGTTTGTGCCATTCCGGCAGTGCTCTATGTGAAGAAAGGCGCTATGCCGGTGGTTTCTTCCCTTATGATGAACTACATTGCCCTCTTTTTGGGCACCTATATCATCAACTATGTAATAGGCGATTCCAGCGCCGGCTTTCCGGCCTCCGAGCTGTTTGCCCAAACAGCCAAACTGCCTAAGTTCCCCAAAATGTTTGGCATGTTCAATGTGCACTTCGGGCTGCTGCTTGCCATTGCAGTAGTGGTGTTTGGGTATCTCTACTTATATAGAAGCAAGTGGGGCTACGAAATACGCATGGTAGGGCAAAATACCAGCTTTGCCAAGTATTCCGGCATTCATGTTATGAAGGTTATTCTCACCTGCCAAATTATCGGCGGCTTTATTGCGGGCATTGGCGGTGCCACCGAGCAAATGGGCATGTTTAACCGTTTTCAGTACCAGCAGCTCTCGGGGCACGGCTTCGACGGCATTATGGTTGCTATTATGGCCCGCTACAACCCCAAATTTATTCCGCTAACCTGCTTCTTCCTTTCTTATATCCGCATCGGTGCCGATGTTATCTCCCGCACCTCCGACGTTCCCGTAGAAATTATCTCAATTATACAGGCAACCATTATAATTCTCATTTGCGCCGAAAGCTTCCTTTCCAGATGGAAGCATAAGCAGATTATTAAGCTTTCTGAAAAAGCTATGGCAGGGAAGGGGGCAGCCACAATATGAACACCTTGTTGAGTACTATTTTTTCTCCCCATTCCATAGCAACCATCTTGCGTGTGTCTACCCCATTAATTTTTGCAGCCCTTGCGGCGCTTATTTCTAAAAAGGCCGGCGTGCTCTGCATTGCCTTTGAAAGCGTTATGCTATTTGCAGCGCTGGGGGGGGTAATCGGCAGTGCCTTTACCCAAAGCATTTGGCTGGGGGTGTTCAGCGGCATTCTTCTGGGCACCGCTATTGCCGCCCTGTTTGCCTACTGCGTGTTGGTAATTAAGTCTAACCCTATTCTCACAGGCTTGGCGCTTAATATTTTAGGTTCGGGCGGCACGGTGCTGCTTATGTATATTATTTGTGGCGACAAAGGCGTTTCCTCCAGCCTGAACAGCCTGCTCATTCCCACGGTAAATATCCCTATTATTGAGCGAATTCCAGTGGTGGGGCAAATTCTTTCAGGCCACAACCTTATGATCTACCTGGGCTTCCTTACGGTGTTTCTTGTGTATATCTTCATCTTTCGGCTTCCCATTGGGCTGCGTATACGCTCGGTGGGTGAAAACCCTCAGGCGGCAGAATCGGTAGGTATTAGTGTAATGAAAACCCAGTTCACCGCCCTGCTGGTTGCGGGCGTGGTGGCCTCGTTGGGTGGTATCTATATGTCTATGGGTTACCTACCCTTCTTTTCGCGCAATATGGTGGCAGGGCGCGGCTTTATAGGCATTGCGGCCCAAAACCTGGGCGGCAGCTCACCGCTGGGCACCTTGATTGTTTCATTGTGCTTCGGTTTGGCAGATGCGCTATCTAACATATTCCAGTCGTTGCAGTTGCCTGCCGAATTTATGCAAATGCTGCCTTATGCCGCCACCCTGCTGGCCTTGGTATTTTATGGAGACGGCAAAAACAGCCAGCGTTCCCTTAAAAAGAAAGCGGCTGTAAAAACCGGTAAGTAGTTGATTGTAAAGAAAGTGAGCGATATACTATGACCAAACGGGCAATCATTATGGATTGCGACCCGGGGCATGACGACGCAATTGCCATAATGCTGGCGCTGGCGTCCGATACGCTGGAGGTGCTGGGTATTACCACAGTGGGTGGCAACCAAACTGTTGAGAAAACCACTGTGAATGCACTAAAGGTGCTGGAAAAAATTAAGCGCACCGAAATTCCTGTTGCCAAGGGCAAAAGCCGCCCCTTGGTGCGCCCCTTAAAGGTAGCGGCAGACTGCCACGGTAAAACCGGCATGGATGGCCCCGAGCTGCCCGACCCCGTTACCCAGCCGGTGCAGGAGAATGCAATTGAAATGATTGCCCGCTTGGTGCGCCAATGCGACCGTAAGGTTTGCCTGGTGCCCACCGGCCCGCTCACCAACATTGCGGCTTTTCTGCTGGCCTACCCCGAGCTACATGCTAAAATAGAGTGCATCTCTTTCATGGGGGGCGGGGTTTACGAAGGCAACCGCACGGTTTATTCTGAATTTAATATTTGGAACGACCCCGAGGCAGCGGCTGTGGTCTTTCGCAGCGGCATTCCTCTGGTTATGCATGGGCTGGACGTTACCCACCGGGCCATTATTCTGAAAGAGGAATTTGACCTCTTTCACAATGCCGGCGACGAAATTTCCAAGTTCATGGGTGAGCTGCTAGACTTTTTCTCTATCTTTTACACCGGGCCTCTGCGGCGTCTGGCAGGCTGCCCCATGCACGATGCCTGCGCCGTGGCCTATCTTATCGACCCAACCCTCTTTACGGTACAACCGGCTGTGCTAGACCTTGATGTGGATGGCCACTATACCGAGGGCGCCTGTGTGGCCGATTTCCGCGAGGCTGTAAAAAGCCAAGCCAATGCGGTTGTAGCCATGGATATTGACCGCAAGCGTTTCTTAGAAATGCTGCAAAACGCCTGCCGCAGCCACGGGCAGAGAATAGGGGGTTAGCGATGAAAAAGGTAATTTTAGACGCCTGCCCAAGCGCAGACAATTATTTTGGTATTCTTTACGCCTGCAAAAGGCTGGATGTTAAGGCACTGCTACTGCGCGACGACGCCCTGCAGCACGAAACGCTGGCCTATAATCTTGGCGTAATTCATGCAAGAAACCCACTCCAAATGCCCATTGCCTGGGGCAGCACCGGCCCTATGCTGGAAAATGGCCAAAGTTGTTCGCACTACCGCGGGGTTCGGCTGCCCGGCTCGGTGTGGCAAGCCCCCAATGTAACCCAGGAACACGCGTGGGATCTTCTCTATCGGGTGGCTAAGCAAGAGGGCAAGGTTACCATAGTAACTCTTTCCTCGCTTACCAACTTGGCTATTGCCCTGTTTAAGTACGAAGATTTGCGCGAGCATATTGAGCAGGTAGTTTGTATGGGCGGCACCACTTGTGTGGGCAATGTGGCGCCCTACGCCGAGGCCAATCTGTTTGAAGACCCCTACGCCGCCGAGGGTGTGGTGCGCTTTGGTATACCGGTTTCTTTTGTGGGGCTGGATGTACCCCGCGCCGCCGCCTGCCCGCTACCCCTGCAGGCAGAGCAGCAGGCAGTGCTTTCCCTGCTGCAGGCCGATGCCCTACGCTACCCCTACCAGGGCCAGGTTGCCCTGCACGATTGCCTTACCATTGAGGCCGCCGCGGCTCCTCAGCATTTTGTATGGGAAAGCTGGGCAGGCAATGTGGAATACAAGAGCAGCCTTTGTGCCGGCCGCCTGAATTTGGATATTCGCAAGCACTGTGATGACCCCAAAAATATTACCATTGCCACCGGCTTTGCCCAAAGCATTGACCAACAGAGCTTTCTTGCATAAATACCCCAGCCCGGGCTGCCGCCTTGGGTTGGTGTGCCTAAAGTTTGCCTTCGCTGCACTACAGTAAAACCTTTGTGGTGAAATACCACCTTAACTTTAGAAAGGGAAGTGGCCATGAAAATTCTTAGCTTTGGTTCGCTGAATTTAGATTATGTCTATACTGTGGAGCATTTTGTAAGGCCCGGGGAAACGCTTTCTTCCACCGAAATGCAGGTGCACTGCGGCGGTAAGGGGCTCAATCAGTCCATAGCTCTGGCACGCTCTGGGGCAAAGGTATACCACGCTGGGGCTGTGGGCGCTGCCGACGGTGGCTTACTCTGCCAAGCCTTGGTGCAAAACGGAGTGGATATTACCCATATCCGCCAGCGCCAGGGCGTTTCTACCGGCCATGCTATCATTCAGGTAGATACCGCGGGGCAAAACTGCATTTTGCTTTACGGCGGGGCCAACCAGACCATTGACCAGCAGCATGTGGATGAAGTGTTGGCCCATTTTGAAGCAGGAGATTTTCTTGTGCTACAAAACGAAATTAGCTGCCTACCCTATTTGGTAGAACAGGCATACGCCAAGGGCATGCAAATTGTGCTGAACCCTTCCCCGCTGAACGAAAATATTCAAAGGCTTGATTTAGATAAGATTTCTTATTTTATCTTAAATGAAGTAGAAGCCGGAGATCTCTGCGGCCAGCAGCAGGCCCCCGCCGAGGAACTGCACCGCCGCTTCCCCAAAGCACACATTGTGCTTACACTGGGGGAGAAAGGTGTAGTGTATAAGGATAGCCAGCACACCCTTTCGCATGGCATCTACAAGGTGCCGGTGGTAGACACCACCGCTGCGGGCGATACCTTCAGCGGTTATTT
>CAYYOY010000148.1:0-5123 GCA_964473265.1 uncultured Oscillospiraceae bacterium | reverse complement strand
CTGGCCACCCAAATTGGAGACGAACTGCGCAACCTCTGCCGCTTTTTGCCCGAGGCACGCATTGTGGTAGTGTATGGCGGCCAGCCCATTGGTAAACAAATTATTGCCCTAAAAAACAAACCGCAAATTGTGGTGGCCACCCCCGGCCGCCTGCTGGACCATGTAAGCCGCCGCACGCTGCGGCTGGATAAAGTGCGCACACTGGTGCTGGACGAATGCGACGAAATGCTGGATATGGGCTTTATGAAGGACGTGCGCAAAATTATTGACCTTACGCCCAAAAGCCGCCAGCTTGTCATGTTTTCGGCCACTATCTCGCGCGAAGTAATGGATATTTCGTGGCTTTACCAGAAGGACCCTATGGAAATTGAAGTGGCGGCGTTGGATACCAGCCGCCCCAACATTGCACAGTACAGCCTGCAGAGCGTGGGCCGCAAAAAGCTGGACGACATTGTGGCCATTATTCGTGGGGCGGAACTCAACCGCGTAATGGTGTTCTGCAACACCCGCTACATGGCCGACAGCCTGGAACGCAGCCTGGGCGCGCGGGGGCTGAGTATTCGCTGCCTGCATGGTGACATGCCGCAGAGCCTGCGCAACCAGGTAATGGAGCAGTTTAAGGCCGGGCGGTTTGCCGTGCTGGTTTCTACCGATGTAGCGGCACGCGGCATAGACGTATGTGACGTTGACGCCGTAATCAACTACGAGCTTCCGCAGGATAACGCCTATTACATCCACCGCATTGGCCGCACCGGCCGGGCAAAAAAGGGTGGCTTGGCCTACAGCTTGGTAACCCCCGACGATACCCGGCGGCTGAAGGATATCATACGCTACACACGGTCAGATATCCGCCCGGCGGTGCTCAATTCCCAGGGCCAGGTGGTGGAATGCGAGCATGCGTAAAATAGATTTTCATGTACATGCCTACCCGGATGCAATTGCCCGACGGGCAGTAAAGCGTCTGGTTGCGGTGGCGGGCCTGCATGCCTGCGCCGACGGCACACTGGCCGGCACCAAAGAGGTAATGGCCGAAAGCGGCTGCGAAGCCTTTGTGCTGCTGAACATTGCCAATTCGCCCGAAAGCCAAACCAACTGTAATAACTTTAGCATTGCGGCAAACGGCGGCAATATTTACGCCTTTGGTTCGGTGCACCCTTACGCCGCAGATGCGCTTGCCGAGCTGCAACGCATTGCCACCGCTGGGCTGCGGGGGGTAAAATTCCACAGCCAATACCAGAACATACCGGCAGACGCGCCCGAGGCCCTGCCCATTTACAGGCGCGCGGCCGAGCTGGGGCTTATTCTTATGTTCCATGGGGGGTACGACCCTGGCTTTCCCGGCAGCGATTATGCTTCTCCCCAGCGCATGCGCCGGGTGCTGGACCACCTGCCGGGCGCGAAAATAGTGGTGGCGCACTTGGGCGAACCTGTTGCCATAAACGAAACGATGGAGTTGCTGGTAGGGCAAGACGTGTATTTGGACGTTTCCATGGTACAGTATGTACTAAGCGCGGCCAAGGTGCGCCGGCTGGTGCAGGCCCACGGGGCCGATAAAATACTCTACGGCTCCGATTGCCCCTGGGGCCGCCCGCAGGATACCTTTACCTTTTTAGAAAGCCTGGGCCTACCCGAGGAAGATTTAGCAAAAATATACCACCAGAACGCCGAGCGGCTATTGGGGCTGCGATAAGCCCCGCTGCAAACGCAAGGAGCCACACCATGCAGATACGCGATTTTACCCACACAGACCAAGAAACCTTTTGCCGCCTGGCGCAGGAATTTTATAGCGGCGGCGCGGTGTTGCACCATGTAGACCCCGCCAATTTTGCGGCCACCTTTGCCCAGTGCCTGTGCCAAAGCCCGCTGGTGCGCGGCCTGCTGCTGGAGCACGAGGGGCAACTGGCCGGTTATGCACTGCTTGGGTTTACCCATTCCAACGAGGCAGGGGGGCTGGTGGTGCTGCTGGAAGAGCTATATATTCTGCCGGCGTTGCGTGGCGCAGGGCTGGGGCAGCAGTTCTTTGCCTGGGTAGAAAACGAATACCCGGAAGCTGCCCGCTTGCGCTTGGAGGTAGCCCCCGAAAACGAGGGCGCTATACGCCTGTATGAGCGCCTGGGCTTTCGCCCGCTGGGTTACCTGCAGATGATCAAACGGCAGTAAACATAGGGGGTATGATATGCTGGAAACGAGGCCTGATATTCCCTTTATAAAGCCATATGGCCCGCAGCACCTGCTGGTTTTGGCAGTGGTGCTGGGGCTGTTGTGGCTTTTTGTGGCCAACATAAGCTGGCTGAAACGCCACAGCCGGCTGGTTTGCCACAGCCTGCTGGCACTGCAGATACTGCAAACCCTGCTGCTCTATGGCTGGTACTGGCTGTACGCCGGTTTTCCGCTAAGCGAGGCGCTTCCGCTGCATATCTGCCGCATTTCCAGCCTGCTTATTCTGGTGTTTTTGGTCAACCGAAGCATGGCGCTTATGGATGTTATTTTTTTCTTTGGGTTGTATGCCTACGCCTCGTTTTTGTGGCCGCAGCGTATTTATCCGCTTTATCACGCACTGGGGGTTTCGTACTTAATTAACCATCTTATTACCATATTGCTACCCTATTTTGCGGTGCTCGCATTGGGGTGGCGGCCCACTGCCGCAGGGCTGCGGCGGGGTATGGCAGCCTTCGTGGGGTATCTTACCCTGGCGCTGCTGGTAAACCCGCTGGTAGACGGCAACTATTTCTACATAAAATATCGCCCCTTCGCTTTTTTAGACCCCCTACCCATTTGGCTGTTTACCCTTTGCGCATTGGCTACCACCGCGTTGCTTTTCGCCCTGGGGTTGCTGGGCATGTCGGCCTTTTGCCGGCTGCTGGATACACGAATGCTTCACACAAAACAGGAGGCTCTACTATGAAGCACATTTTCGTCATTAACCCCACGGCCGGGCCCAGCAATTCCACAGGGGCTATTTTGACCCGGCTTGCGGAGATTTTTGCAGGGCGTGAAGATGATTTCACCTACTACATAACCAAGCGCAGCCAGGACGCCATTGGCTATGTGCGCACTACCTGCGAACAGCAGACCAACGAGGAGCTGTGCTTTTACGCCTGCGGGGGCGACGGCACCCTAAACGAGGTGGTAAACGGTGCCTTTGGCTTTGCGCACGCCAGTGTGGCCTGTGTGCCCTGCGGCTCTGGCAACGATTTTTTGCGCATGCAAACACCCTTTACCAGCCTGCGCACCCTGGTGGAGCAGGGGCAGCCCATGCTGAGCGACCTGCTGCGGGTGAACGACCGGCTGAGCGTTAATATTACCAACATAGGGCTGGATTCCAACGTAAACTACCGGGCGGTAAAATATAAACACCTGCCCTTTGTGCGCGAAGGAACGGCCTACAACCTGGCCATTGCCGAATGCATGCTGCGGCCCTTAGGCTGCCGTATGCGGCTGGAGCTGGAGGAGGGCGAAGTGCTGGAGGGCGACTTTTTGCTGGGTGCCTTTGCCAACGGTAAATATTACGGCGGCGAATATTGCGGCGCACCCAAGGCCTGCATAGACGACGGCCTGCTGGATATTTGCTTGGTGAGCAAAATTTCGCGCATGCGCATTGCAGGGTTAATTAAAAGCTACCGGCTGGGCCTGCATGTGGATAACCCGAAGTTTGCCGATATTATTACCTACCGCCAGACCAAAGCTGTTACCGTGCAGGCTACCGAGCCGGTGCGGGTAACGGTAGACGGCGAGATGTTCCAGACCTCTACCGTTCGTTTTGAGGTGTTGCCGGCGGCGCTGCGGCTGCGGGTTTCGCCCGCCGGAGTACCGGTAGGTGCAGTAGGCCGCTCATAAACGCGAGCGTACGAAGCAAACTAGAGAAAGCTGCCCTGCCGGTGGTGGGGCAAAAGGGGAAAGTATCATGAAGAAAAAACGGTTGCTGCGCGGCATTATTATTGGGTTGCTGGTTGTGCTGGTTATCGGCTGCTCCATTGCCTTTTGGGTGTGGGGCGAAGTAGAGGGGCGCTGGCGTACAGCCGGCGAGGTTGAGCTAGAAATTCCCAGCGGGGCAACCACCACTGCCATTGCCAATATTCTTAAGGAAAGCGGTGCAATTGGAAACCCGCTTATTTTCCGGCTGTATGTGAAATACAGCGAGGAAAGCGGACATTTTCAGTACGGCAGCTTCCGCCTGCAGCCGAATGTGCACTACGCCGAAATCATCCGCCAGTTGCAAACCGTGGTGCAATTTCGCGACGAGGTGAGCTTTACCATACCCGAAGGGTATAATGGCTTTCAAATTGGTGAGGTGCTGGAGCAAACCGGCCTGTGCACCAAACAGGAATTTTTGGACGCGGTAAACACCCATGAATATGATGTAAGCTTTTTCAACCAAATTCATAAGGACCCGCTAAAGCTGGTGCAGCTGGATGGTTTTCTTTTCCCCGATACCTACAGCTTTCACTCGGATGCAACGGTGGACGATATTGTGCTGGCTATGCTGAAAAACTTTGAAAAGCGAGTGCTTACCGAAGATATTATGGCGCATCTGAAGGATTCGGGTTTTACGCTGGAAGAACTGGTGATTTTTGCTTCGATAATTCAGCGCGAGGCAGCCAATGTGGAAGAGATGTATAATGTTTCGTCGGTGTTTAATAACCGCATGAAGCCCGGCTCGCCCTTCCCACAGCTGGAAAGCTGCACCACCAACGATTATATCACCAACTATATTAACCCGCAGTTTGATAACAAGCCGCCTGAAGATGTAATTGAAGCCTTCGACACCTATGGCATGGTGGGCTTCCCCGTAGGGGCTATTGCCAACCCGGGGCTGGACGCTATTTTAGCGGCGCTAAGCCCCAACGAAACCCCCTACTACTTTTTTGTTACCGATATTACCAAAAAACACTACTATGGCAAAACCTACGAAGAGCACCTGCGCAACATTGAAGTAGCCAAGGCAGTGAATTTGCAGCATGGTAAGGTAGGGCTGTAAGCCTGCGTTGTATGGTGAGGCATTTGGCGGGCCGCAAAATGCCTCACCGCGGCCGGGCGGCGGTGTGCACAACCCCAGCGGGGGTGTGGCGCCGGCAACCCCGGCCCGGCAAGCCTCCCGGCACACCACGGTGTACGACGAGGAA